>JARKSS010000007.1 GCA_029974175.1 Vicinamibacterales bacterium | reverse complement strand
CAGCGGCGTTGATACGGGCAATCCACAGGCGGCGGAAGTCGCGCTTCTTGTTGCGGCGGCCGACGAAGGCGTACTTCAGCGCCGTGTCGACCGCCTCCTTGGCCGACCTGTACAGCTTGCTCTTGCGGGCGTAATACCCCTTGGCGAGGCCGAGCAGCTTCTTGCGCTTGGCCCGGCGCACCGTCCCACGCTTCACACGAGGCATTGCAGTCTCTCCTTAGGCTGGCCCTACTTGTAGGGCAGCATCCGCTTCACGCGGGCACTGTCCTGCGCGGACACCACGACGGTGCCCGACAGCTGGCGCTTCACCTTGGTGGTCTTGCTGCTCAGCTGGTGGCGCTTGAACGCATGGGCCCGCAGGAACTTCCCGGTTCCCGTCTTCTTGAAGCGCTTCGCCGCGCCCCGGTGAGTCTTCAGTTTTGGCATCGTCGTCTCTCAGTTACCGTCGGAGGGCCGAGCCCTCGCTGCCGCTGCTCCTGCCTGCGCCCTAGCGCGCGGGCGCGGGCTGTCCGGGCGCCGGCTTGGGCGACTGCGGCTTGCCGCCCCCCGGGGTTGGCCGGTGGCTGAGGATGGTGTGCATCGTGTTGCCTTCCATCCTCGGCATCGTCTCGGCGATCGCGATATCGTTCAGTTCCTGGATGAGGCGTTCGAGGATGCGGCGGCCGATCTCCGGGTGGGCCATCTCGCGGCCGCGAAAGAAGATCGTCGCCTTCACCTTGTCGCCGTCGGCCAGGAAGCGCTCGATGTGCTTCTTCTTGAACTGGTAGTCGTGCTCGTCCACCTTCGGCCGGAACTTGATCTCCTTGACCTCGATGACCTTCTGGTGCTTCCGGGCTTCCCGCGACCGCTTCTGTTCCTGGTACTGGTACTTGCCGAAGTCCATGATCCGGCAGACCGGCGGCTGCGCCATTGGCGCCACCTCCACCAGGTCGAGCCCCTTCTGCCGGGCGATGGCCAGCGCCTGCTGCGGCGGCATGATGCCGAGCTGCTGGCCGGTGTCATCGATCACACGGACTTCCCGCACCCGGATGCGCTCGTTGATCCGCGTGCGGTCGTCACGACGTGGGCCGGAGCGATCGAAAGCGATATGAGCCTCCTCGAAACCGGGATTCGGGATTCTCCTGAATCCTACTTGCCCTTCTTCGCCACCTCGTCCAGGGCCGCGGCGACGAACTCCTCGAGCGTGCGCGATCCCTGGTCGCCGCCGGTGCGCGCGCGCACGGCCACCAGGCCCTGCTCGGCCTCGCGGTCCCCGACGACGAGCATGTAGGGGATCTTCTGGAGCTGTGCTTCGCGAATCTTGTACCCGATCTTCTCCTGGCGCTCGTCCACCCCGGCGCGCAGCCCGGCCGCGACCAGGCGCTCGCGGACCGACGTGGCGTAGCCCAGGTGGCGGTCGGCGATCGGCAGCACCATCACCTGCACCGGCGCGAGCCACAGCGGGAAGCCGCCCGCGTAGTGCTCGATCAGCAGGGCGATGAAGCGCTCGAAGCTGCCGAAGATGGCCCGGTGGATGACGACCGGGCGATGCTCGGCGTTGTCGGCCCCCACGTACTTGAGGTCGAAACGCTCGGGCATCTGGTAGTCGAGCTGGATGGTGGCGCACTGCCACTTCCGCCCGAGGGCGTCGGTGATGTCGAAGTCGAGCTTCGGACCGTAGAAGGCGCCGTCGCCCTCGTTCACTTCGTATGGCTGGCCCGCGGCGACGAGCGCCTCGCGCAACGAGGCCTCGGCGTGGTCCCAGGTGGCAATCTCGCCCATGAACTGTTCGGGGCGGGTCGAGAGCTTCACCGTGTAGTCGAGGCCGAAGTCGCCGTAGACGCGCTGGACGAGGCGGAGCAGCCGCTCGACCTCCTCGGCAATCTGCGACTCCATCACGAAGCAGTGCGCATCGTCCTGCGAGAACTGGCGCACGCGGGTCAGGCCCGAGAGAACGCCCGACGCCTCGTTGCGGTGCAGGGGCGTCTGCTCGTGCAACCGCAGCGGCAGGTCCTTGTAGCTGCGCATCTCGCTCGCGTAGACCAGGAAGTGGGCCGGGCAGTTCATCGCCTTGAGGCCCATCTCCTCGTCGTCGGACGAGCGGACGAGGAACATGTTCTCGCGGTAGTGCTCCCAGTGCCCCGAGGTCTCCCAGAGCGCCTTGTTCAGGATGATCGGCGTCTTGACTTCCTGGTAGCCCGCCGGGTACAGCACCTGCCGCATGTAGTCGGCGAGGGTGTTGTAGAGCACGGTGCCCTTGCCGAGCCAGAAGGTGGCGCCCGGCGCCCACGGGTGCCCGATGAAGAGCCCCAGCTCGCGGCCAAGCTTGCGGTGATCGCGGCGCTTGGCCTCCTCGATGCGCTGCAGGTGCGCCTTCAACTCGGCCTCCGAGAAGAAGGCGGTGCCGTACACGCGCTGCATCGGCTGGTTGCGCGCGTCGCCCTTCCAGTAGGCGTTCGAGGTCGAGAGCAGCTTGAACGCCTTGAGCCGCCCGGTGGAGGGGACGTGCGGCCCGACGCAGAAGTCGATGAAGATGTCGTCGATCGTGTAGCACGAGACGACCGGGCCGCCCTTCTCCTCGATCAACTGCACCTTGAGGGGCTCGCCGCGCTCGGCGAAGTAGCGCTTGGCCTCCTCCTTGGGCAGCATCTTCCGCTCGTACGGGATGTCCTGCTTCGCCAGCTCGCGCATCTTGTTCTCGATCGCCTCGAGATCCTCGGGGACGAACGGGCGCGGGACGACGAAGTCGTAGAAGAAGCCGTCGTCGGTGGCGGGGCCGATGCCGCACTGGGTGCCGGGGAACAGGCTCGTGACCGCCGCGGCCATCAGGTGGGCCGTGCTGTGGCGGTAGAGGTCGAGCGCCTCGGGGCTCTCGGGGGTGACCAGGCGCACCGACGCATCGCATTCGAGCCGGTACGACAGGTCCACGACCTGGCCGTCGACCACGGCTGCGAAGGCGGACTTCGCCACGCGCGGCGGCAGGTCCGCCGACAGGTCGCGCACCGTTGTCCCGGCGGGGACGGTGCGGCGTGAGCCGTCGGGCAGCGTGATGGTGACGTGGTTCATCCGGTGATCAGGATAGGCAGGTCTTCTCAGCCATCACGGTCGGGCATCCGGGCATCCACCCGGCTTTCTGAACGCCCTCGCGTTCGGCTGGCCGAACTCCGAGGTGGATCCGCTGCCGCGGAACGAGGTGGTAGGCACGGGCGGACTCGAACCGCCGACCTCCTGCGTGTCAAGCAGGCGCTCTAACCATCTGAGCTACGCGCCTAAATCAAGAAAAGCCGGCACTTACAGAAGTGGCTAGTATAGCAACGGCCAAGCCGGGCGGTCAACGGAGGAGGGGTCGAGGATCCGGACTCGCGATTGGGAGACGGGGAGCCAGGATCCGTGATTCTCGGCCGTCCCGAATCCTGGCCCCTGCGCAACTACTTGACGGCGTTCTTGAGCGCCTTGCCCGGGGTGAAGCGGACCACGCGCCGCTTCGGGATCTTCACCTCGGCGCCGGTCTGCGGGTTGCGCCCGACGCGCGCCTTCCGAACGGCGGTCTTGAACGTGCCGAAGCCGACAAAGGTGATCCCCTCGCCCTTCTTCAACGAGCGGGTGATCCCATCCAGGGCCGACTCGAGCGCCGCCGCCGCCGCGACCTTGGTCACCCCGGTGTCCTTCGCGATCTTCTCGATCAGCGACTGCTTGTTCATGACCCCCACCTCCTCCTCGTCCGCTGAATGATGCCGCGCGGTTTCTCCGCCACGCCAGCCACGACGTCCGGATGGGGTTATACGCGAGCGGTGATCAGGTGTCAATAGTGATCAGCTGGCTCCCGACCACGGGGCTGGCGCCGCCGGCGTCTATGCGCCGGCGGCCCAGCGCAGGAACGGGCGCCGCGGCCAGATCAGCACGTACTCCTGCGGCTCGTACTTCCCGGCGGCATGCAGGCGCCGCCGCGTCTCGGATTTCTGCAGCGCGTTGACGTACGTGTGCGGGCCGTTCCGCACCCTGACGAGAATGGCCCCGTGGGCGAGCGGCAGCCGCCGCAGATAGGCGAGGTGAGGGCTCACGCGCTCGAGCGCGGGGTCCCAGAACCACGTCTTTCCGAAGAGCCCGCGAATCCAGGGCTGTGCGCCCATGATCTGCGCGATACGCCGGTAGCAGGCGGTCCACCCCTGCTCGGAGAACTCCGAGAGGTGGCGGTGGTACAGGTGGATCTCGTAGAGCGGCGCGGTGCCCCGCAGCCGCAGCAGCACCCCGGCGCCCTGCAGCAGCCCCCGCGCGCCGTCCTCGGTGAACCAGGTGCGTCGGAGGCGCACCCGCGGGTCCACACCCACGGCGCCGAGCGGCCAGAGCCGCCGCAGCACGACCGCAAGGTCCTTGACGAAGGGGTCGAGGGGGAAGTCGAGGCGCTCGTCCGGCGTCCCGGCCAGTTCGGCGGCCATGCCGGCGGCCGCACTGTCGAACCACTCGAGCACGGGAGCGAGGTGGGCCTGCGCCGCCAGCGCCTCCCGCGCGGCGGGGATCGACGCGAGCAGGACGAACCGGTGCACGGCGGCGACCAGCGACGCGCCACCCTCGCGCCGCAAGGTGTCGCGTGCGGCCAGTACCTCGGCCGGCACCCGGTTGTAGGGCGAGTCCACGGGCCACGACGAGAGCACGCGCCGGTACGACTCGGCCAGCTCCAGGCCGCGCGCCCCGCCGGCAACCGCCCGCAGGGCCCGCTCGGCCTCATCGATCGCCGGCTCGAACTGGTGCTTCGCGCCCGCCGCGCCGCCTCCAGTCACGCGACCTCCTCAGTGTGGGCAGGAACGACGACAGCCCCGACAGCCAGGCCTCGAACTCGACGGGCGAGAGCAAGGCGCTGTCCAACACCCGCGGCAGGAGCAGTGGATGGTCGCCGCGGCTGGCGAGGCCTGGCTCGCAGGTGGTCGCCGTCCGGATGCGACCCTCGGCCAGCCACGGAAGGAAGCAGGGTGCGATGTCGCCGTTCGGGTAACAGAAGTGCTCGAGGAGGCGCTCGCCGAGCACCGCCGTCACGGCCCGCCTGTTGTCGGCGATCTCGCGGTCGAACGCGCCACGCTCGCGTGGAGTCCGGTGACGGTGCGTGTGAAGCTGCACGTCCATCCCGTGGCGCGAGATCTCCCGCAGCTCGCCGGGCGTCATCAGGTGGAACAGGCGCCGGGCGACGATGCGGTCGTAGTCGACACCGAGCTTCTCCGCGAGGCGGCGCGCGAGGTCGTCTTTCTCGTGGGCCGAAAGCCCGGCGGCGGCGGCGTGACGGCGGATCCGGGCCTGCACGTCGGCCCGTTCGGCGCTGGTGCCCAGCGCCAGCCTGCCCGGCGTCCCCACGAAGGGCTCGCCGTCGAACGCGCCAGGGCCCGCCTTCCACAGGATGTACGAGCAGACCGAGTCGAACACCGGCCGCTGGGTCTCCGAGTAATAGCTCGTGAGGTAGACGGTGGCGGGAAAGCCATGCGCTCTCAGTGCCGGGAATGCCTCGGCGTAGAAATCGTACAGGCCATCGTCGAAGGTGATTGCCGCCGCGCGGGGCGGAAGCCGTCCCTCGAACAGCCGGCAAACCGCCTCGGCAAGCGGCAGCACGGTGTAGCCGCGGTCAGCGAGCAGGTCGAGGCGTGCGCGGAACACCTCGGGCGTGATGAAGAGCGACGGGTGCCAGCGGTGCTCGTCCTCGAGGGAGATGCCGTGGTAGCAGAGGATGACGAGGCGCGAGCGGCGCCAAGCCGTCTGAGCGACCCAGGCAGTGAGGCCGGACCACTGGAGGGGGTAGAGGAATCCCCTCTTCGCGCTCTTGAGGAGGGGGCTCCATCTCACAAAGGGATGCTGGCTCTAGCGGCGCGCCCTCACCAGCTCGAGACCCTTGTCGAGGATCGGGTCCGTCTCGGGGGGCGGCGCGCCGAATTCCACGTCCGGCACCTCGACGGTGTGCGCCGGCGTCAGGCCCTTCTGGTGAATGGGCTCACCGCCGGGCGTGAGGTACCACGCGTTGGTGATCAGCATGGCCGAGCCGTCGTTCAGCCGAACCATGCGCTGCAGGCCCGCGCGGCCGTGCGTGCGCTCGCCGACCAGCTCGGCGCGCTTGTTCCCCGCCAGGGCAGCGGCGAACAGCTCGGAGGCGCCCGACGTGCCGCGGTTCACCAGGACGACGACGGGCTGATCGATCGGGGCACGGCCGCCGGCGGACACGGCCTCGCGGCCGGCGCCCTTGGTTTCCTTGTGCGCCAGCGTGCCCGACGCCACGAAGAGCCGCGCGGTGGCGATGCCGGCGTCGAGCGGGCCGTCGGCCACGTCGCGGACGTCCACCACCAGCCGGGAGGCGCCGGCCTTCACCAGTTCGGCCACCCGCGTCGAAACGGCGGTGGGAACGCTGCCGGCGAACGTAGGGATGCGAAGGTACCCGACGTCAGCCCCGATCAGCCGTCCCGACACGACGGGCGTTGCCGGCAGCTCGCGCGTGACCTCCACCGGGTGCGGATCGGCGGCGTTGCCGCGGATGACGAGCAGCCCCACCGTGCTGCCCGGCTCGCCGCGCAGCAGCCGCATTCCCTCCCAGACCGACATCTCGCGCGTCGGCCGTTCGCCGATCACGCGCAGGTAGTCGCCCGCGCGAAGACCGGCGCGCGCCGCCGGCGAGCCGTCGCGCGTGGCGATGACGCGCAGGTAGTACTGGCGCGTCAGCGTGACGCCGATGTCGGCCGGCCCGGCCCCGTTCCCGGCATCCACTTCACGAACGGCCTCGGGCGGCAGGTACGCGCTGTCGGGGTCGAGGCCCTCGGCCAGCCCTCCCATCGCCCCCCGCATCACCTTCGAGAGGTTGACTTCTTCGACGTAATTGTTGGCGATGAGCGAAACCGCTTCCTCGAAGACGCGCAGGTTCGCGTAGGGGGTCTCTCGGGCCCACACCTGACCGAGCAACGCGCCCACCAGGGCGAAGGCGATCACCGGTGCGGTGATGGCGAAGACGAACAAGCGTGTCCGGGCACTCATGGGGGGTTACCAGCTCTCCTTCAGCCATTCTACGGGATCGACCGGTCGGCCGTCGATCCGCAACTCGAAGTACAACGCGGGGTTGCCGGCAGGGGAGGTGCCCACCGTTCCGACGGCCTGCCCGTGCGCGACGGCGGCCCCTTTCTGGACCCCGATCGACCCGAGGTAACCGTAGAGCGAGTAGGCGAGACGCCCGTGATCGATGATGACCAGCTGGCCCAGGCCGGTGAACACGTCGGCAAAGATCACGCGCCCTTCGTGCACCGCCCGTACCGGCGCCCCCTCCGCCCCGGCGATCTCGATGCCGTTGCGGCTGGCGGGCGTGCCGAATCGTGGGTTCCGGCGCTGGCCGAACCACGAGAGGAGGCGTCCCCGGAGAGGCCAGTCGATCGAGCCGCGGAAGGGCTTGAGGGGAAGCGCCGTCTCGACCGGGTCGGAGGAGACGATCTGCGCGAGGCGCTGGCGTGCCATCTCGAGCTCGCCGGCCATCTGCGCCGCCAGGTCGCGGCGTGCGTCCACCTCGCGGATGAGGGCGGCCCTGGCCTCGGCGGCACGACGGGCCCGGTCGGCCGCCACCCGTGCCGCTTCGCGTACTTTCTCGAGACTGGCGGCCTGCTCGGCCAGCTGGGCGTTGGCCTTCTCGAGGCGGTCCATCGACGCGCGCAGCTCGTCCACGCGCCGCTGGTCCATGCTCGCCAGCGCCAGGGTCTGCCGCACGACCCGTGCCGCGTCGCGCACGTCACGGGCGCCGAGCAGCAGTCGGCCGTAGCCGGGACGCCCGAGCTTGTAGACCTCGACGAGGCGGCGGTCGAGCTACGGCCTGATTTCAGCGATTGCCGCCCGCTCGGCCTCGATCTGAGCCTGGGTCTCGGCCATCTTGGCCTGCAGCGCCCCAGCCTCGGCATCGAGCTTCCGGCTTTCCTCGACGCGCAGGTCGCGCTCGATCTCCAGGCGCCGCAGGTCGCCGATCAGCGTGCGCTGCTGGCGCGCGAGCGCGTCAGCTTCCTGGTGCAGGGCGCAAATCCGTGCCTCGGCGCGCGCGGCGGGGTCGGAGGCCGGAGCCTGTGCCTGCGAGGCAGACGAGGCCACGCCGAAGGCCAGGCACGCCGCGGCGGTTGCCATCAGCGCTCGGAGCATGGGGGGATTCTAATAGGGGCCAGGGGCTGGGGGCTAGGCGCGTTCTTCAGCGGCCTGCAAGCGGCTGGGAGGCTGTCCATATCAGAACAGCGGCTTCCCGTCCATCTCCTTCGGGATCGGGACGCCGAAGTACTTGAGAACCGTGGGAGCGATGTCGATGATGCGCACCTGGTCGGAGGTCACCTTGCGCGTGGTGATGATGGCACCCGGGATCCCCTTGTAGTCGAACGAGCAGTGGTCGCCCGACCACTTGCGCAAGTTGTCGTAGAGCAGCCCGGGCGGCGAGCCTCCGAGCGAGGTCTGCCATGACACGCGGTACCCGTCGGCGAACCCCACCTGAAGGTCGGGCGCGTTCGCCATGTAGGGCCCCGAGTACACGTCGTCGCGCTTGTAGACGCCGGTCACGATCCGCTGCCCGGTTTTCGGGTCGGTCATCGTCATCAGCCGCGCCGACAGCTCGTCGGCCAGCTGCTTGTACTCCTCGCCCTCGCTGACGATGCCCTGGCCCTCGCGGCCGCGCATGTTGAAGTAGATCTGCCCGAGGCCGAGCGAGTACGCCTTGGTCCGCGACCAGTCCACGTTCTCCCAGAACTGGCCGCCGCCGCCGAACATGTCGTCGAGGTTCTTGTCACCCACCGGCTGCTGCTGGCGGGCCATGAAGCCCTCCTCGATCAGCCAGGTGTTGAGGTTCACCCCGTGCTTGAACGAGTGAAAGCCGTGGTCCGAGAGCACGACGATATCGGTGCCCGGCTCGACGTGCTCGACGACCTCGGCCACCAGCAGGTCGGCGCGGCGGTAGACCCGCTCGATCGCGTCGCCCCACATGGCGGCCTGCTCGGCGTCGTACATCGGGTGCGTCGGGTCGATGAAACGCCAGAACATGTGCTGCACGCGATCGGTGGACTCGATCACGCCGACCACCAGGTCGTACTTCCGCGAGTCGATCTGCTGGAGGATCAGCTGCGCCCGGTCGTCGAAGGCCCGGTACAGGTCGTCCATGAACGCCTTCTCGTCGATCCGGTCCTCGTTCAGCGGCCAGGTGGCCTCGGCCCACCCGAGCGTACGGAAGGTGCCGAGGCGGTCGTAGAGATCTTTTGAGAACGAGCCGGGCGCCGAGATCGGCATCACCGGCTTCTCGGGCCGCCAGTTCACCGGCGAGATGTACAGCTGCAGATCGTCCGACGCTTTGATCAGGTAGAACTGCGCCATGCCGTGGACGCGCATCAGGAAGTTGATGCGGAACTCGAGCGGCACCCACTTGCTCCACTGCCCCTCGGCGAGGCGGATGGTGGCGTCCTGGATCTCGATGGTGGCGGTGCGCTCGGCCCGGTTCCAGCGGATGGTGAAGGGCAGGGTGACGTCGCGCTGGGCCTCGAGCTCGGCCATCGCGGCCCGCTCCTGCTCGTGCGGCAGCTGCTTCTGCCGCACTTCCTGCATCCTCGCCGAGATGATGGGGTTCGACGGCCCGACCAGCTCGGTGCGCGCGACGTCGCCCTCGAAGACGAGCCGCTTCAGGATGCCGCCCATCTCGGTGTTGCCTTCTTCGTAGCGGCTCAGGTCGGTCGCGAAGTAGTAGAACGTGCCCACGGTGCCGCGGATGTCGGGCAACGGCAATCCCGAGAGCATCACCCCTGAGGGCACCTCCTCGGGCGGGAAGGTGACCGGCACGGTGAGGATCGACGACCGCACGCCGGCCCGTCCCGCCGTCACCCAGAACGACGTGCCGCCCCGCAGCGAGACTGCCTTCGGCTTGCCCATCGGAACGAAGTCGAAGAGGAACGACGGCATCTCGCGGCGGACCATCCCCAGGTCGGGCACGTAGGTCTTCACGTCGCGGACGAGGAAGTCGAAGATGTTGTGCTTGCCGGCGTTGCCGCCCACGGCAAACGAGGCCCACGAGGTGGGCGACTCGGGCGAGGTGGACGTCTCGAGCCGGTAGAAACCGCCCTCGGCCGCGAGCTTCTTGAAGGTGGGCAGCTTGCCCTCGTCCATCCAGCGCTCCAACAGCCGCGGGTCCATCCCGTCGAACCCGAGGATCACCAGCTTCTGCTTGAACGACGAGGGCTGGGGCGACGACGAGCAGCCGCCCGCGACGACGAGCACCGCCGCGAGCACGGCGGCTCCACGAAGGATGGTCTTGGTCATCGGCGGAATGCGGACCGTTATGGACGGTATTCCGCCTTGGAGTATATCATCCCGCCGTGCGAGTGCTCGGCATCGACCTCGGCGAGCGGCGTGTGGGACTGGCCATCTCCGACCCCTCGGGTGTCATCGCCCGGCCGCTGATGGTGCTCGAGGCGCGCGGCGAGCAGCGGCTCCACGAGGTGGTGCGCGCGGTGCGGCGGCTGGCCTCGGAGGAGGATGGTTTGAGGGAGGTGGTGCTGGGGCTGCCGCGCCATCTCGACGGCACGCCGCACGAGCAGACGGCGCGGGTACTGGAGTTCGCCGAGGCGCTGCGGGCTCGCATCGCGCAGCCGGTCGTCCTCAGGGACGAGCGGCTGACGAGCGTGGAAGCCGAGAGCCGGCTTGCCCTGCGCGATCGCGACTGGCGCAGCCGCAAGAAGAAGCTCGACGCCGCCGCGGCCGCGATCATCCTCCAGGAGTACCTGGACGAGCGGACAACAGAGCGGTGAACAACGCAGCCTGAATGCAATTGAGAATGAAGAATGAACAATGTAGAAAGGCGCCCTTTCTACATTCTCCATTCATGGCGGGTTTCTTGGTCAGCGGCCTGTTAGCGTCCGCCCCGCTGACGGCTTCGAAAGGGTTTGACCTGGTAGCGGAAGACGGCGCGGTTGTGCTCGTCGAGCGTGCGGGAGAAGATGTGCGAGCCGTCGTTTCGGCTGACGAAGTACAGGTAGTCCACCTCCGCCGGCCGTGCCGCCGCCTCCAGTGATCCTCGACCGGGTGCCGCAATCGGGCCCGGCGGAAGCCCCGGGTAGCGGTAGGTGTTGTAGGGCGAGTCGAACTGCAGCCCCTCGCGGGTCAGGTTGCCGTTGTAGCGTCCCGCTGCGACCAGCGCGTAGATGACGGTGGGGTCGGCTTGCAGCGGCATCCCGATCCGAAGGCGCTGGCGGTAGACGCCGGCGACGATCGGCCGTTCCTCCGGCTTGGCCGTCTCCTTCTCGACGAGCGCGGCCAGCGTGACCACCTGGCGCACGGTGAACCCCTGCGCGCGTGCCGCCTCCCGCAACTCCTCGGTGAAGACGCGGCGAAAGCCCGCGACCATCCGTTCGACCAGCAGGTCTGCGCTCGCGCGCCGGGGCAGCGCGTAGGTGTCGGGGAACAGGTAGCCTTCGAGGTCGCGGGCCTCGGGATCGAGGTCGTGAATCAGCGACGCCCGCCCGGCCGCCTGGCGGAACTCGGACGCCGTGCCGAATCCCTGCTCCTCCCAGACGCGCGCCATCTCGCGGATGGTCAGCCCCTCGCGGACGGTGATGGTCCGCAGGTAGACGTCGCCCCGTGCCAGCTTGGCGATCACCTCGCGTGGGCTGAGGGGCCGATCGAACCGGTACTCGCCGGCCTTGAGCCGCCGCGCCTCTCCCGTGCGCCAGAGCACGGCCCGGAAGGTCCAGCGATCGGCCACCACGCCCGCCTCGATCAGCTTGCGGCCGATGACCGCGGTCCCCTCGCCCGGCAGGATCTCGACGAACACCTCCGCGCCCTCGTACCCCTTGTAGGGCCGGGCGAGTCTCTGCTCGAAAGCCCACAAGGCGGCAGCCGCCACGGCCGCAAGAACAACGAGCACCAGCGCGAGGCGTCGCATGGATCAATCGTAGTCTACCGCTCGGCCCACTTCAGCTTTTTCCGCAGCACCTCGAAGTAGCTGTGCGACGGCGACTCGACCAGGCGGATCGGCTGATCGTGGCGGACCACGTGCAGCGTGTCATCCGGCACGAGGCCCTGGCTGCCCTGGCCGTCGATCGAGACCGACGCCTCCTGCCCGGCGCCGAGGGCGACGGGGTGCACCACCACCTCGGTGGAAGCGGGGATCACGACCGGTCGGTTGCTCAGCATGTGCGGGGCGATGGGCGTGAGCACCAGGGCGTCCACGTCGGGGTGCACGATGGGGCCGCCGGCCGACAGGTTGTAGGCGGTGGACCCGGTGGGGCTCGAGATGATGAGCCCGTCGGCATGGAAGGTGGCGACGAACTCGCCTCCGACGGTGACCGACAGCGGGATGATGCGCGACAGCGCGCCGCGCGTCACCACCACGTCGTTGAGGGCGAAGCGACGGGCTGTCTCGCGGCCCGACCGCCGCACCGAGGCCCTGATCACGAGCCGGCGGTCGAAGGCGGCCTCGCCGGCGATGGCCGCCTCGAGCGAGGCGAACATCCCGGGCCACGCGACCTCGGTGAGGAAGCCGAGGTGGCCGAAGTTCACGCCGAGGATCGGGATGTCGCGGCCCGACTCGGCCACGCGGCCGGCCACCGCGAGGAACGTCCCGTCCCCGCCGAAGACGAGCAGCAGGTCCACCAGCCGCGGCAGTTCCTCGCGGCTCACCGAACGGCGCCCCGCGCCAACTCGCCCGAGCGCCGCCGTGTTCGTGTCGAAGACCGGCTCGACATGCCGCGCTTCGAGCCACGCGGCCGTTTCAGCAAGGTGCGCTGCCACCGCTTCCAGCTGCGGCTTGGCGACGATCCCGACCCGCGAGATGGCTGCCATCACGGCCTCCAGGCCCTAGCCGGCCGCTGGAAAACGCGGCCTGAATGCAAAATGCCGAAGGAAAGATGTAGAACCACGCCCTTCTTTCATTCTCCATCTTCCCTTTTGCATTGCAGGCTTCTTTCCTCAGCCCCGAGCCCAGCCCCCAGCCCCTAGCCCCTAAGATGCAGCAGGAACTCGACGTTCCCCTCCGACCCGGTAATGGGCGAGGTCGTCAGGGCGGCGCGCGACAGGCCCACCTCCTCGGCGGCACTCGCGACCTTCTCGACGACACGCTCGTGGACCGCCGGGTCGCGTACGATCCCCTTGGGCCCGACCTCCTCGCGCCCGGCTTCGAACTGCGGCTTCACCAGCGCCACGATATCGGCAGACGGGGCCAGCAGCGCAGGGACGCGCGGCAGGATCTGCGTCAGCGAGATGAACGAGACGTCGATGGCCACCAGGTCAACCGGCCCGGGCAGGTGGGACGGCTCGAGGTACCGCGCATTCAGTCCCTCGATGACGACCACCCGCGGATCGGTGCGCAGTTTCCAGTCGAGCTGCCCATGGCCGACATCGAGCGCCACCACCCGCCGCGCCCCTCGCCGAAGCAGCACGTCGGTGAATCCGCCGGTCGAGGCCCCGATGTCGAGCGCCTCGCGCCCCTCGACCCCGATCGCGAAGGTGTCGAGCGCGTGCGCCAGCTTCAACCCGCCGCGCCCCACGTACGGGTGGTCCGGCTTGACCAGCTCCACCCCCGCATCCTCGGCGACCATCGTCCCTGCCTTGTCGGCCATCGCGCCGTTGACGCGAACCTGCCCGGCGAGGATCAGCCCGCGCGCCCGCTCGCGCGACGGGGCCAGGCCACGTGCGACGAGCAGCAGGTCGAGACGGGTCTTCATGGCGACGTTACGAGTGTCTTTCCACCACCCACCGCGCGATCTCTTCCAGGCGGCTGCCCTGGATGCCGACCGAGGCCAGCGCATCGCGGGCCTCGTCCATCGCCTCGGCGGCAAGGCGGCGTGACGCGTCGAGGCCGAGAAGGGCAGGGTAGGTCGGCTTGCCGGCCGCGGCGTCCTTCCCGGCGGTCTTGCCCAAGTCGGCGCTCGACCCCTCGACGTCGAGGATGTCGTCCACGATCTGGAAGGCCAGGCCGATCGCGGCGCCGTAGCGGTCGATCCCGGCCACGACGGGGTCGGCGGCGCCTGCCATCACCGCCCCCGCCACGGCCGAGGCCCTGATGAGGGCGCCCGTCTTCCGCGCGTGCATGTCGCGAAGCGCCTCGAGCGACGCCAGGCGCGCGGTGCCGACCGCCTGCAGGTCGATCGCCTGGCCGCCCACCATCCCGCAGGCGCCAGCGGCCTCGGCGATGACGGCGATCGTCCGCTGGAGGCGCTCGGGCAATCCCGGCAGCGCCGGGGCTGCACCAGCGCCCGCGCTTTCATCCCGCGAGCCGCGCGCGAGCAGCGCGAACGCCTCGGTCAGCAGGCCGTCGCCGACGAGAATGGCCATCCCTTCGCCGTAGACCACGTGGCTGGTCGGCCGTCCCCGCCGCAGGGTGTCATCGTCCATGGCGGGCAGATCGTCGTGGACCAGCGAGTAGGTGTGAATCATCTCGATCGCGCAGGCAGCCGGCAGCGCGAGGCTGATCGCGACGCGTTCCGCGGCACCGGCTTCGAGGTCGCCGGCGCCGGGCGCCTCCCATCGCTCCGGCGAGCCGGCGGCCGCCGCGAAGACGCTGGCCATTGCGGGTGCCTGGAGCGACGCGTCGGCGGCGATCGTTTCAGCCGCGGCCAGCACGAGGATGGGGCGCAGCCGCTTGCCGCCGGCGAACAGGCTGTAGCGCATGGCCTCGGCGATGACGGCGGGGCAGGCAGGGGGCGAGGGCAGAGAGCGCTCGAGCGCCGCGTCCACCAGGCGGCGCCGCGTGCGGAGGTACTCGTCGAGGGACAGTGCCGGCCCTGGCGTCACCGCCGGCGCTCCGGGTCGGGGCGATCGCCCTGGGTGTCGCGGCCGGTCTCCTCGCCGTTGCGCGGGTTGGCCAGCGCCGGCGGCGCCTGGCGCAGCTCGCCGCGCTCGTCGAGGATCTCGATGCGCCGCTCGGCATCCTCGAGGCGCGCGTGGCAGTAGCGCGAGAGGTGGACGCCGCGCTCGTAGAGCGAGAGCGACTGCTCGAGGGGCAGGTCACCCTCTTCGAGCTTCCTGACGATGGCCTCGAGCTCGGCGATGGCCGCCTCGAAGTCCTTGATGGTGCCATCCATGATCGCGGGCCTCAGGGGCGCTTGGTGACCGTCGCGGTGATCTCGCCCTTGTGCAGCGTGACGCGCACCGCCTCGCCGTCGGCGACCGCGCCGGCGTCGCGCAGGATCCGGGTCCGGTCGGCGTTCCAGCAGACGGCGTACCCGCGTCCGAGCACCGCGAGCGGGCTGAGCGCGTCGAGGCGGGCCGCCTGCTGTCGCACGCGCATGGTGCCCCGGTGGAGCACGGCCTGCGCTGCCGCACGGAGCGCGCCGTGACTGCGCGCGAGCCGCGCCGCGATGGCTCCCAGCCGCCGCCGCAGGTCGAAGGACTCGAGCTGCAGGTGCAGCTCATGATAACGGCGTTCGCGCCGGGCCACCAGCGCGCGGCCGGCGCGTCCGAGCTGGTGCGTGAGATCGGCGAGGTGCCGCCCCCGCAGCGCCAGCCGGCCAGGCCACGCCGCCAGCCCGGGGCGCCCCGAGAGCTGGTGCACGCGTCCCCTCGCGCGGTCGATGCGCGCGCGGACCGCCGCCCTCAGGCGCACGGCCAGCCGGTCGATCCGGGAGCACAGTTCGTCCTTGCCGGCCACGACAATCTCGGCGGCCGCCGAGGGGGTTGGTGCGCGGAGGTCGGCGACGAAGTCGGCAATGGTGACGTCGGTCTCGTGGCCCACGGCCGAAATGACCGGCACCGGGCAGTTCGCGATCGCGCGAGCCACCCGCTCCTCGTTGAAGGCCCAGAGATCCTCGGCCGACCCGCCCCCGCGCCCCACGATGACGACGTCCACGCCGGGCTGCCGGGCGACCTGCTGCAGCGCCCGGGCGATCTCGAACGAGGCCCCTTCGCCCTGGACACGCGCCGGGCAGATCACCAGGCTGACGTTCGGGTGGCGCCGCGTGATCACCTTGATGATGTCGCGCAGCGCCGCGCCGTCGAGCGAGGTCACGATCCCGATCCGGCGGGGAAGGGCCGGGAGCGGGCGCTTGCGCGCGGCGTCGAAGAGCCCTTCGGCCTGCAGCCGCTTCTTCAGCTGTTCGAAGGCCAGCTGCAGCGCGCCGAGCCCCTGCGGCTCCATCCGATCGCAGACGACCTGGTACTCGCCCTTGGGGTCGTACACGCCAATCCGCCCGCGCACGAGCACGCCGAGGCCGTCCTCGGGGCGGAACTTCAGCGCGCGCACCGCCGACCGGAACATGACCGCCTTGATCTGCGCCCCCTCGTCCTTGAGGGTGAAGTAGAGGTGGCCGGTGCGCCACGGGCGGCAGTTGGAGATCTCCCCCTCGATCCACACGTCGGCGAAGCGGGTTTCGAGCAGGTCGCGGATGGCCGCGGTGAGCGCGCTGACGGTCCACACGCGCGGGGCTGGCGCCGGCGGCGGCCCCTCGACCTTGCCTGGGGCAGGCTCGGGTTCCTCCTCGGGAGGCTCGAACGGCAGGTCGAAGAGGTCGTTCATTCCCTGGTTTCCGCGCGCATTGCCTCCAGCTCGTCGAGCGAGAAGGCGAGGCGCCGAATCGCGGTGGCACGGCCGGTGGCCTCGTCCGTCGTGATGAGCGCGCCGTGCAGGCGGGGGTTGCCCGTCGCCGGCTCGAAGCGCGAGGGGAGGCCGGTGCGGAAGCGGGCGAGCACCGCCTCGGCCTGGCTGCCGATGATCGAGTCATGCGGCCCGGTCATGCCCGCGTCGGTCAGGTAGGCGGTGCCCCCCGGCAGCAGCCGCTCGTCGGCGGTCTGCACGTGCGTGTGTGTCCCGATCACGGCGGTGACCTTGCCGTCCAGGTGCCAGCCCATCGCCATTTTCTCGGAGGTCGCCTCGGCGTGGAAGTCCACGATGATGACGCGGGTGCGCCCGGCGAACGACTCCAGCTCGCGCAGCGCGACGGCGAACGGGTCGTCGAGGGCCGCCATGAAGACGCGCCCCATCAGGTTGATCACGCCGACACCGCGCCCGTCGGTGGTCCGGGCCAGCAGCGACCCCCGGCCCGGGGCACCCACGGGGTAGTTCGCCGGCCGAAGCAGCCGCGCCTCGGTGGCGACGTAGTCGAGGGCCTCCTTCTTGTCCCAGACGTGGTTGCCGGTGGTCATCACGTCCACGCCGCATTCGGCAACCGCCTCGCACACCTCGCGGGTGATGCCGAAGCCGCCGGCGGCGTTCTCGACGTTGGCGATGACGAAATCGGCCTCGAAGCGCTCGACCAGGACGCTGAGGCCCCGGCGGACGAGGTCGCGGCCGGGGCGCCCGAAGATGTCGCCGATGAAAAGGATGTTCATCACCCGCCGATCGCCACCGGGAACTCCTGCCCCCTCCGCTCGGCGATCCGGGGCACCGTGATGCGCAGCTCGCCGCTCCTGAAGGTGGCTTGCGCGGCGGCGGCGTCGAACGCCCCGTTCAGCGTGACGGCGCGCGCGAAGCGGCCGAAGCCCCGCTCGACCAGCTGGAAGCGGGCATGCCGCTGCTCGCCGACGTAGGGCGAGCACTTCTCGCCCACGATCAGCAGCTGGCCGTTCTTCAGCAGGACGCGGACGCGATCGGGCGCCACGCCGGGCAGGTCCACGACGACCTCGACCTTCGACTCACACTCGATGACGTCGAGGGCCGGCGTGCAGTGGCCGGGCGGCTGCGGGCGCCCGGCCGCCGTGCGGTCGAGGTCCTCGAACAGGCGCCCGACCTCCTCCGGGAGGTCCTGGACCTCCGACGTCAGCATGATCCGGTCGAAGTCGCGCATGAGGCGATCTTGACACAGGAGGGCGGGGGGCGGGTAGCCGCCGCCCCCCCTTACGCCGCGCCGCGTGCTTCGAGCAGGCGCTTCCGGGTGTAGGCGATGAGGCCGCCCGCGTCGATGATGTCCTGGCGCGCCTTGGGCAGCGGCACGATCTCGAAGCGCTTCCCGGTCGTCTTGTTGACGACCTCGGCCGGCGTGAACTCGAGTTCGTCGCCCACCGAGGCCTCGATGTCGGGGCAGATGATCGTCCGCAGGCCGAGGTTGGCGGAGTTCTGCAGGAAGATCCGCGCGAACCCCTTGGCCACCACGATCAGCTCGTGTCCCTTGAGCGTCGACGCGGCCTGCTCGCGCGACGAGCCGCAGCCGAAGTTGGCCCCGGCCACGATCGCGCTGCCGGGCGCGATCTGGCCGCTCTTCAGGCGCGCGTTGATCTCGTAGTCTGCGAAGGCGAACTGCGGGGTCTCCGACGGCAGGACGGTCGCCATGAAGCGGCCGGGGTAGATGACGTCGGTCGAGATGTCGTCGGCAAGCGTGAGGACCACTTGTGCCATGGTGCTGCGCCTCCCTCTACCGGGGATCCGTGATGACGCCGGTGAGCGCGCTCGCCGCGGCCACGGCCGGCGAGCACAGGTAGACCTCGGCGTTCGGGTTGCCCATGCGCCCCTTGAAGTTGCGGTTGGTCGTCGAGAGGGCCACCTCGCCGTCGCCGAGCGCCCCCTGGTGTACGCCCAGGCAGCAGCCGCAGCCCGGGTTCATCACCACCGCGCCGGCATCCACGAGTTCAGCCAGCATTCCCCGCCGCAGCGCCTCGCGGTAGATCCGCCAGGAGGCGGGGAAGATCAGCATCCGCACGCCGTTGGCCACGCGGCGCCCCTTGAGGATGCGGGCCGCCACCTCGAGGTCGTCGAGGCGGCCGTTGGTGCAGGAGCCGATCACGATCTGGTGCACTTTGACGCCGGCCACCTGGTCCACCGGCCTGACGCGATCGACCGTGTGCGGGCAGGCGATCTGCGGGGCGAGCGACGCGGCGTCGATCTCGATGACGCGCGAGTACTCGGCGTCGGCGTCGGGGGCCACCATGTCGAGTGGATCGGTGACGCCGGCCTCCTCGCGCAGGTACCGCTCGGTCTCGGCGTCGGCGGGGACGATGCCCGAGGTGGCGCCCGCCTCGACGCTCATGTTGCAGATCGTCAGCCGGCCCGAGAGCGGCATCGAGGTGACGCCGCGGCCGTGGAACTCGATCACCTGGAAGTTGGCGCCCTCGGCGGAAATCGAGCCGATCAGGTGGAGGATCAGGTCCTTCGGCAGGACGCCCTCGGGCAGCACGCCGTTGACCACCACCTTGATGGTGGCGGGCACCTCGACGTTGAAGATCCGGCCGAGCGCCCAGACGCCGGCCATCTCGGTGGCGCCGATGCCGAACGAGAAGGCGCCGACCGCGCCGTGACTGGTCGTGTGGCTGTCGGTGCCGACGATGACCTGGCCCGGGCGCGTGTAGCCGTGCTCGGGGAGGATCTGGTGGCAGATGCCCCCCTGGTCGCCGCGGATGTCGTGGAACTTCGTGATGCCCTGCTTGGCGACGAACTCGCGGATCTTCTTCTGGTTGGTGGCCGTCTTGGCGCTCTCGGCCGGGACGCGGTGATCGAGGATGATGGCGATCTTCGAGGGGTCCCACACCGTCGGCTCGAGGCCCGTGCCCTTGAACACCTCGAAGAACTGGTTCATCACCAGCGCCCCGTTCTCGTGCGACATCGCGAGATCGACGGCCGGTTCCACCACCTCGCCAACCGCCACCTCGCTGCGCCCGGCGGCCCGCGCCAGGATCTTCTGGACGATGGTCATGCCCATGGGTGTCTCCTTCGTGAACCGCGGTGCCCCGCCTACACCACCTTCGCCGCCCGCAGCGCGTCGATCTCGGCGTCCGAGTAGCCAAGCGACTGGAGGATCTCCGTCGTGTGGGCCCCGAGGCGCGGCGGCGGCGTCTCGATGCAGCCGGGCGTCTCGGAGAACTTCGCCGTCAGCGTGAACAGCTTCAGCGGCCCGATCCCGGGCTCGTTCACCGTCTGGATGCTGCGGCGGTGCTCGACCTGCGGCTGGGCGAGCGCCTCCTGGAGCGAGAGGATCGCGCCCGAGGGAACGCCACGCGCGTTGAGGCGCTCGACCCACTCGGCGGTCGGCTTCTGGGTGAGCTTCTCCTCGATGATCGGCGTGAGCGCCTTCCGGTTCGCCTTCCGCACGTCGCGCTTCTGGAAGCGCTCGTCGGTCTTCAGCTGGGGCAGCCCCAGCTCGTCGCAGAGGGCCTCCCACTGCTTCTGCTCGTTGGCGGCGATGTTGATGTACCCGTCGGCCGTGCGGAAGGTGCCCGACGGCGCGGCGGTCATGTTGTCGTTACCCATCAGCTGCGGCGGCTTCCCGCCAATCAGCCAGTTGGCGGCCACCCACCCGAGCAGCGGCATGATCGAGTCGAGCATGGCGACGTCGATGAACTGCCCGCGGCCGGTGCGCTCGCGGTAGAAGAGCGCGCCCATCACGGCGAAGGCGGCGTTGAGGCCGCCGACCGTGTCGCAGAGCGGGAAGCCGGCGCGCAGCGGGTTCAGCCGCTCGTCGCCGTTGATCGCCATCACGCCGCTCAGCCCCTGGATGATCTGGTCGTAGGCCGGCTTGTCGGCGTCGGGACCCGTCTGCCCGAACCCCGAGATGGCGCAGTAGATGAGCCGCGGGTTCATCTCGTGGAGCCGTTCCCACGGGAAGCCGAGGCGCGCCACGACGCCGGGCCGGAAGTTCTCGACCAGGACGTCGGCAGTCTTGAGCAGCCGGCTGAAGACTTCCTTGCCGGCCTCCTCCTTCAGGTTCAGCGTGAGCGACTTCTTGTTCGCGTTCTGCGCCAGGAAGGAGGTCCCCATCAGCTGCTGGCTCAGCTCGGGCACGTTCCCGAGCTTGCGGGCCAGGTCGCCGGATCCAGGGGTTTCGATCTTGATCACCTCGGCGCCGGCCAACGCCAGGTGGAGCGTGGCGAACGGGCCGGCCAGGACGTTGGTCATGTCCACGACCCGGATGCCTTCGAGGAGCTTCATGTGATCTCCGTGTGCGGGGTGGCCCCCGAGGGCGACCACAAAGGTCGCCCCTGCGATGTCGGGTGTCCGTTGTCTGCCGTCAGGGCGGCCACGAGGGTCGCGCCGGGGGCGGCCACAAGCGCCGCCCCTACGTTGTGGTTTCGAAGCGCGGGATGGGGCCGGTCTTCACGAGCGCGCCGGTCAGGTCGCGGCCGAGGAAGGCGCCAACCGCCCGGGCGAGGTCCACCAGGGCGTCGAGCTTCACGTCGGGCCGGTATCCCATCCGCTGCAGCATGTGCACGAGATCCTCGGTGCAGACGTTGCCGCCGGTGATCTTCGTGAAGGGGCAGCCGCCGAGGCCGCCGAACGCCGCCTCGAAGTACTTCACGCCGGCGCGCAGCGCGGCGTACGCGTTGGCGAGCCCCATTCCGTACGTGTTGTGCAGGTGGCAGGCGCACTCGATCGACGGGTCGATGGCCTGCACCGCGGTGAACAGCCGCTCCACCTGGTCGGGCGTGGCGTGCCCCGCCGTGTCGGCCAGGCTGATCTGCCGCAGTCCCGCGTCATGGAACCGGCGGGCGAGATCGAGCACGCGCGCCTCGGGGATCGGCCCCTCGAAGCCGCACCCGAAGGCCGACTGCACCGAGACCTGGACGTCCGCACCGGCCTCGAGCGCCCGCCGGCCCATCGCGATGATGCGCTCGGTGGCCTCGGCGGTGCTCATGCCGGTGTTCTTGCGGCTGTGGGTGTCGCTCGCCGACACGCCCATGCAGAAGTAGGTGACGCCGCACGCAAAACCGCGATCGAGCCCCTTCTCGTTCAGCACGAGCGCGGTGAGGCGGGCCTTCGCCGGGCGGTTCGCCGGATCCTGGAAGTGCCGGAACAGGTCGTCGGTGTCGGCCATCTGCGGCACCTTCTGCTGGTGCACGAACGATCCGGCCTGCACCATGTCGACGCCGGCCGCGTCGAGCGCCTGCACCCAGGCAATCTTCTGCGCCGTCGGCACGATGGCCTTCTCGATCTGCAGGCCGTCCCGAAGGCCGACCTCGTGAAGGATGATCTCGGGCATCGCGGCTCCTGGAGCTTGTCTTAGAGCTTTGCGGCGATCGCCTGTGCCATCTCGAGCGTCGTGCTCGAGCCGCCCATGTCGTAGGTGCGGACGTTGCCCTCGGCGATGACGGCGGCGGTGGCCTGCTCGAGCGCCGTGGCCTTCGCCGTTTCGCCGAGCCAGTCGAGCATCATCTTCGCGGCGAGGATGGTGGCAATCGGGTTCGCCTTGTAGAGCCCCGCGTGCTTCGGCGCCGAGCCGTGCGTCGGCTCGAACACCGCGAGCTTGTCGCCGATGTTGCCGGAGCAGCCGAACCCGAGGCCGCCCACCATCTGCGCGCACAGGTCGGAAACGATGTCGCCGTACAGGTTGGGCGCGACCAGCACGTCGTAGTTGAACGGGTTCTTCAGCAGCCACATCGTCATGGCGTCGATGTTGGCCTCGTCGGTGGCGATCTCGGGGTAGTCCTTGGCGACCTGGCGGGCCGTTTCGAGGAAGAGCCCGTCGCTGGCGCGGACGACGTTCGCCTTGTGGACGAGGGTGACCTTCTTGCGCCCGAACTTCCGGGCGAAGTCGAAGGCTGCGCGGACGATGCGCTCGGATCCCTTGCGGGTGTTGATCTTGCACGAAATGGCACACTCGCCGGGCGCAAGGTCCTTGAACGCGCCGAACGGCTTCGAGAGCGAGGCGAGCGCGGTGGCGAGCGCTTCGGGCACCGGCGAGAACTCGACGCCCGCATACAGGTCCTCGGTGTTCTCGCGGAAGACGACGAGGTCGAGGCCTTCCTTGTAGTTGAGCGGGTTGCCCGGGTAGGCCTTGCACGGCCGGAGGCAGATGTAGAGATCGAACAGCTGCCGCATGCGCACGATGGGCGAGCGGTAGCTGAGACCCTTGCCCTTTAGTTCGGGCGCCAGTTCGGCTTCTGCAGCCTTGGCCGGCTTCGAGGTGATGGCGCCGAACATTGCCGCGTCAACGTTCCGGAGCAGCTCGATGGTGCGGGCCGGAAACGCGTCACCCTCGCGGCACCAGAAGTCCCACCCGATGTCGCCGTGGAGGTACTCGGCGTCGAGGCTGATGCGGTCGAGGACAATCTTCGCGGCCTCGAGAACCTCCACGCCAATCCCGTCGCCCGGCAGCCAGGCAATCCTGTACTTCGCCATGCCGACACCTCGTCGTGTTCGCGGAAGAGCCTGTCGCGAGTCCTGGGTTCAAGGGCGGGGGCACGAACCCCCACAGTCTATATCGGGTGCCACCTCGAGGGGTAGGGAGAAGAAGAGTCGTCGGCCAAATATCGTTTGGTTGACGATGCCGTTGTCCAACTTCTCTATGGTCTTCGGGTGCGTCTACGGGCATTTTGCCCGGCAATGAAATATGAGTATTACACACGCATATAGAGTGCTTGACAGACGCTCATATCCGTTGTAGACTTCGAATCGTCGAGGTCGCCCGCCGTCGCCAGCGCTCGCGGCGCTCCGGGGGCCACGGCGGGCCGGCGAGCAAGACCCACGGCCCCGGAAGCAAACCGGGTCGTTCAGCTCAGGAGGAAACCATGGCAATCGTGCGTTGGGATCCGTTCCGCGAACTGTCGGAGATGCAGGACCGCATGGGCCGCCTGCTCGGCGAGTTCTACGGGCGTGGCGGTGCCGACGACGTGATGCGCCGCGGCGCGTGGGTGCCGCCCGTGGACATCTACGACAACGGCAAGGGTGAGCTGGTGATCAAGGCCGAGCTGCCCGACATGAAGCGCGAGGACATCCAGCTGACGGTCGAGAACAACACGCTCACCATCGGCGGCGAGAAGCGGATGAGCGAGGACATGCGCGACGAGCAGTGCCACCGCGTCGAGCGGACGTACGGCCGCTTCAACCGCTCGTTCTCGCTCCCCCCCACGGTGGACGCTTCGAAGGTGTCGGCCGAGTACAAGGCCGGGGTGCTGACGGTGCGGCTGCCCGTGCGCGAGGAGGCGAAGCCCCGGCAGATCCAGGTGCAGGTGAGTGAATAGGGGCTAAGCTAAGGGCTAGGGGCTAGGGGCTAGGGGCTAGGCCCGGCCCCTTTTCTTTTGTGCCTACTTCGAACCGGCGAGCTGATCCACCGGGCCGCGCGGCGTGTCGGGCGGCAGGTAGGTGGGGGCCCGGCCCAGGCCCTCGTCGAGGTCGCGAATGGTGCGCGAGCCCTTCCGCGATCTGAACTTGGTGCGGTCGCCGAACAGCGAGAAGCCGACCAGCACCGCAAGGAGGAAGACCGCGAGCACCGTGAGGCCCAGCAGGGCCCCCCGGAGAAGGGGCCAGGCCTCGCTCACGCCGGCTGCTCCTCCCCGTGGGGCTTGGTGTCGGGCAGCTCCCAGTGGATGAGCCCCTGGCGCACCTCTTCCATCGCGATCCGCTCGGGCTTGTGCGGCGCGTCAGGCGACGTCGTCTCGGAGTCGGCCAGGCCGGCCAGCCGCGGCCGCGCACCGCGGCGCAGCTGCTTGGCACGCAGGGCGGCCACGTCCACGAAGAGGAACCGGCTCTCGATGGGCGGCGCCGGCGGTTGGGGTGGCGCCGGGGAAGCTTCGGGTGTTTCCTGGTTGGTCGTGTTTTCGTCTACCACAATCCCTCAGGGTAGCGGGGCGGGCGTTTCGCCGCAAGCAAAATCCGTCCCTGAAACCCCGGCACGCCGGTTTTCGTAAGATCCGGTAGGCCGGAGGCGCACCCCACCCGGCCAGGAGACGGCCATGCTGGAGCTGCTGTCGGTGCTCGTGATGCTGGCGCTCGTCGGGGTGGTCCTCGCGGTGGCGCTGGCGCTGCTGAAGCTTGTCGTGATGCTCCTACTGCTCCCGGTCAAGCTCGCGCTCGGGCTCGTCTGGATCCCGTTCAAGCTCGCCGGCTGGGCGCTGAAACTGCTGCTGCTTCCGCTCGCGGTCGTCGCCGCGTTCGTCCTGCTGGTACTCACCGTGGTCGGCGGCCTCGCCGCGCTTGCCGTGCCGCTGATTCCGCTGGCCTTCGGCGCGATCGTGATCTGGGCCGTCGTTCGCGCGATTGCCCGTCCCGAGCCAATCCGGACGACGTAGCGGGAAGTGCGGCCGCCGGCTCCCGTTCAGGCCCCGTCGTTCCGCCCGGCGGCGCCTGTCTCGAACGCATGCGCCACCCGCAGCAGTCCCGCCTCGTCGAACATCCGCCCCACCAGTTGCAGCCCGACCGGCAGCCCTTCGCGAGTCTCACCGCACGGGATCGAGATTGCCGGAAGCCCCGCCAGTGACGGCCCTGCCGTGAACAGGTCGGCCAGGTACATCTGCACCGGGTTGTCGAGGCGCTCACCCAGGCGGAACGCAGGCGTGGGTGCCGTGGGCAGCGCGACGAAATCCACCTCGCGGAACGCCGCCTCGAAGTCGGCCCGGATCAACGCCCGCACCCGCTGCCCCCTGGCGTAGTACGCCTCGTAGTAGCCCGCGCTGAGGGCGTAGGTGCCGAGCATGATGCGGCGCTTGAGCTCCCGTCCGAAGCCGGCGTCGCGCGTGGCGGCGTTCATCCCGATCACCGATCCGTCGTGCGGGGCGCGCAGGCCGTAGCGCACCCCGTCGTAGCGCGCCAGGTTCGCGCTGGCCTCCGCGCTGGCGACCAGGTGGTACACGGGCACGGCGTGTCTCGCGTGGGGCAGCGACACGTCGCGCACGTCGAGGCCGAAGGCGCGAAGGGCTTCACACGCCCGATCGAACCGGTCGCGCACCTCCTCGTCCACCTCATCGGCGACCAACGCACGCGGGACACCGACGCGCAGGCCGGCCACGGGGTGTTCGAGTGCGGCGGCATAGTCGGGAACGGGCCGCCCTGCGGCGGTGGCGTCGGCGGCGTCGGCCCCGGCAATTGCCTGCAGCGCCAGGGCAGCGTCTTCCGCCGTGCCCGCGAGGACGCCGACCTGGTCGAGCGACGAGGCGAACGCGATCAGCCCGTAGCGCGACACGCGGCCGTAGGTGGGCTTCAGTCCTACCACCCCACAGAAGCTGGCAGGCTGGCGGACCGATCCCCCGGTGTCCGACCCGAGCGCGATCGGCAGCGCGCCGCTTGCCACCGTGGCGGCCGATCCCCCGCTCGACCCGCCGGGTGTTCGCGACGGATCGACCGGGTTCCTCGTGGGTCCAAACGCCGAGTACTCGGTTGACGCCCCCATCGCGAACTCGTCGCAGTTGGTCTTCCCGACGATGATGGCGCCGGCTTCCTCGAGGCGGCGGACGGCGGTGGCGTCGTAGGGCGGGACGAACGCCTCGAGCATGCGCGAGCCTGCCGTGGTCCGGAGGCCGGCCGTGCAGAGGTTGTCCTTGATGGCCACCGGCACGCCGGCCAGCGGGAGGCGCGCCACGCGTGCCGGGTCGGCGTCGAGGCGGTGGGCCGCCTCCATCGCGCGGTCGGCGCAGATGCTGATGTAGGCGTGGATCCGCGGCTCGTGGACGTCGATGGCGTCGAGTGCCGCGCGGCATGCCTGGGCGGCGGTCAGCCGCCCGGCTCGAACGGCGTTCCGGATGGCGAGGGCCGTGAGTGGGCGCCCGGATTCCGGAGGCATCGATCAGTCTCGCGGGCGGACGCGCGGCACGAGGACGAGGCCGTCCGCCTGCTCGGGCGCGTTGGCAAGGGCGGCGCCGGTTGCCAGCGACGGCCGCGGTTCGTCGGGCCGCTCGAGGGGTTCCTGGACCAGCCAGTCGGCGCCCGGCTCGACACCGCTCGTGTCCACCGAGGCCACCGCGGCGGCGAAGGCGAGGATCTGCCCGAGTTCCTCGGCGAGCTGGCGCCGTTCGGCAGGGGTGGGGGCCAGGCGCGCAAGCCTGGCAATCCGCTCGACTTCGCGCTCGGGCAGCGCCTCGCTCATGGCGCGGATGGTATCACGAGCGAGGAGCGCGCCCGGACTCGTCGCCCCGGTGTTCCTGGGCGGATACGCTCGCGCGCTCGGAACTCTCGGAGAACACCTCCGCCTGGAAGCGCAGGATGCGCGCGCCGGCCTTCCAGGCATCGCCACGCAGCCCCGCCTTCATACACGTGTGGGCGAGGAAGGTGTCGCGGTCCCACCCGTGCTCCACGGCGACCTGGGGCAGCAGCAGGCCCCTCCGCTTTCCGTCGGTCACGACCAAGCCGTCGCGGCCCACCTCGATCTCGCTCACGTCCTGCACGGGCACGATGGGCGTCAGCACGGAGATCTCGATCTCGAGGGCGTCCATCTCGCGCCGGCGGAGCGGCGTGAAGCGGGGATCGCCTGTGGCGGCAGCCACCGCGCATTCCGCCACCACCTTGCCGAGAGGCTGCGACGAGCCCGGGTAACCGATGCAGCCGCGAAGGTCGCCGTCAACCTCGAGCGTGACGAAGGCGCCCGCGTGCGCGCTCGGATCCTCCAACGTCGGCGGCGGGGGTGGCGCCCCGCCCTCGAAATAGGCGGTGAGGGTGTCCCTCGCGTACTGCAGCAGGTCGCGTCGCTCCCTGGCGCTGAGCATGAATGGCTCCACGAACCGCGCGGGCAACTTCAACGCCGGTTGCCCGGCGGTCTTCCTCGCCGGCTCACGCAAAGCCGCCGAAGGCGGCGGCCATGTACCCCACGACGGCGCTCTTGTCGCCCGAGGTGTCACCCGAGTCGCCGTAGCGCAGGACGCGGGCCGTGCCGGCCCCCAGCGCCCGCGCCGCGCGCATCACCGACGCCACCGGTCCGCCGCCGCAGGCGTGGTCGGGGCGTGTCCGCAGCAGCCGCACCAGCCCCTCGTCATCGAACGCCGACACCAGGTCGAGCACCTGGCGATCCATGCGCGCGGCGGCGCGGCTCTCCATGTAGTGCGAGAGATCGCTGCTGGCCACCAGCAGCGCGCGACGACCCGCGAGCGCCTCCGCGAGCGCCGCGGCCAGGGCGTCAATCGTGTCGGGCGTCTGGAGGCCCATCAGCAGCGGCACGATTGGCGTCTCGGGCAGCACGCGCCGCAGGAAGGGCAGCTGCATCTCGAGCGAGTGCTCACGGGCGTGCGCGGTCTCCGACACGTGCACGACCGGCGCGCCGGCGGTCAGGATCGCAGAGGCGGCATCCTCGGCGATCCGCGCCGGCCCGAGCGGCGTGTCCCAGGCCCCGCGGGGGTAGATCGCTACCCCCTCGAACCCGAGGCGGTGCGACGGCCCGACCAGCACGGCAACCTCGAAGGGGTCGTCCCGGACCGCGCGATAGGCCCACGCGGCAATCGGCCCCGAGTACATCAGCCCCGCGTGTGGGGCGACCAGCCCGCGAACGCTGCCACGTGGCAGGCCGGGAGATGCGGCCTCGAGGTGGCGATCGACCTCCAACGCCAGGGCCTCGGCCGAGCCCGGGTACCACGATCCGGCGACGGCGGCCCGCCGGATGGGGCCTTCCGGTTTGGGCATGAAAGGATCCTACTACTTACAGGTCGTGCAGGGGGTGCAGGAGGTGCAGGGAGTGTTGGAGGGCCTGCCCGCCGTAGCCGCAGCCCAGGACGGAGTCAGTGTCGCACGAGTGCGCGAAGGGTGGCGAGGTTCATGACGTCCAGCGGGTCGGGGCTGGTGTCCTTCGGCCGCCGGCCCTCGGTCTTCGGTGTCTCGAGCAGCATGGGCAGGTGCGCGAAGCGAGGGTCGTTGAGCAGCCGCCTGAAGGCCGCGCGCCCCACCACCCCTCGGCCGATGTGATCGTGGCGGTCCACGCGGCTGCCAGGCGGCCGCTTCGAATCGTTCAGGTGGAACACCTGCAATCGATCGAGGCCGACGAGGCGATCGAAGGCCTCGAAGGTGCGGCGGTAGGCGGCCGCGCCCGAGAGGCCGTAGCCGGCCGCGACCAGGTGGCAGGTGTCGAGACAGACGGCCACCCGGCGATGCCCATCGAGGAGGTCGAGGATCCGCGCCAGCTGCTCGAACCGCCATCCGAGCGACCGTCCCTGTCCCGCCGTGTGCTCGAGGATGACGAGGCCCTTGCCCGAGCGCCGCGCCCTGAGGGCGCCGTCGATGGCCGAGGCAATCAGCGAAAGCCCTTTCTCGTCCGTTCCCGACGTCACGCAGCCCGGGTGGATCACGAGGCCCAGCAGCCCGAGCAGCTCGACGCGATCCAGCTCCTCGCCGAACGAGGCCAGCGAGCGTTCGCGGAGAACCGGGTCGGACGAGGCGAGGTTGATCAGGTAGCTTGCGTGCGCAACCGCCACACCGATGGCGCTGCGCTCGAGCCGCTCGCGGAACTGCCTGACCTCCTCGGCCGGCAGGGGCCGCGCGCGCCACTGGTTCGATGACTTGGTGAAGATCTGGAACGCGTCGCAGCCCTGCGCAACGGCCCGGTCCACGGCCAGCGGCAGCCCCCCGGCGACCGACACGTGTGCGCCCAGCAGCGGCACGCGCCTACCCCGGCCCGAGGCCGTGGCCGAGCAGGCGGCCGTCCGAGGTCAGCCGCACCCACGCGCCGAATGGGCTGATAGCCGTCCGGAAGTCTCCCTCCGGGGCAGCCTGGCCGAACCGCATGTCGTACCAGTGCACGGTCACGTCGCCGTTCCGGTGAGGCACGACCTCGACAGCCGGGAACCGTGAGAAGCCGAGGAAGGCGCGCGCGGTCGGGGCGGCCGACGCCTCGGCAACCAGCGCGCCATCATGGTTGGGGAACCGGAGCGTCTGCCCGCGCACGCGGTCCGGGTTCCGAAGGTCGATCTCCGCCACCTCGAATCCGTCCGCCGTCCGCGTGATCAGGCGCCAGCGGAACGGCGAGGCCACGGTCGGCAAGGCAGCGGGCAGTCGTGCCGGCTGCCCGCGGTCGAGGTATGCAAACACCCGGGTGTTGCGGGGAGCGGCGGCACTCACGCCGATGGCCGCCTCGCGGGCCTCCGCCTGCCGCAGCGCCATCTCGTGCGCCGACGCGCGCAGCCCGTAATGGACGGCCATCACCACGAGGGTGACGACCGCAAACCGGCGCGCCAGCGCGGGCCGAAACCACGCGGCTACCAGCCCGGCGGCCAGGACCAGCAATAGCCACGGATCCACGATCGGCAGCCAGTCCACCCCGTACCACACCTTGCTGAACGGGCTGAGCACACGTGTGCCGTACGAGGTGGCGAAGTCCATGGCGACGTGGCCGATCACGCCGGCCAGGCCGGCGATGACCAGCGCGGGGAACGGCGCATCGTCTTCACGCGGCCGCCGCAAGCGGCGCGCCAGGTAGACGCAGGCGGCCATCGCCGCCCCGAGGCCAAGGCCGAGCGGGCCGTGCGTAGGCCCGCGGTGCGCGCTGAGGTACGCGACCCGTCCGCCGGTGAGGCCGGTGACGAACTCGAGGTCCGGCACACTCGAAGCAAGCACCAGCGTCGAGGTGACCCCGCGGCCGAAACGTCGAAGGCCCGTATTGGCAAGGGTGAGAGCAAACAAGGTATGGGTCAGGTTGTCCACGGGCTCGGCAAGCGTTGGGGTTTGGATGCTATTGTAGCGAAGGATGGACGTCTACCTCGTCCCCGTCGGTTCCGACCGCTACCAGTTGTACTGCGAGTCGCCAGCCGAAGACCTGCCCGAGCTGCCCGCGGGTGAGTCGGGCCTCTGGAAACGGCTGAGCGCGCGGTTCGCGGCGATGCTGGCCTCGATCGAGCGCGAGCACGAGCGGCTCGAGCGCAGCAGGGCCGCGGCACGGCTGCGCCGGCGCAAGGGATGGATGACGCGCGCACGCATGCGCGGCGTGCGATGGCTGGCCGAGAAGGTGGCCGAGCAGCGGCTGCTGTGGCGCCTCAGGACCCAGCGCGAGGCCTGCGCGCTCTACCCGGTCGGGATGGGGGACGAGCGGGCGATGTCGGTCATCCGCGGCAACCTCGCGAGAGACTTCGGCCGGCACCGCTGGTGGCTGGCGGTGAACACGCTGGCCGGGATCGCGTCGCTGGCGCTGATGCCGCTGCCGGGCCCGAACGTGATCGGCTTCTACTTCGCGTTCCGGATCGTCGGGCACTTCCTCGCCGTGCGGGGCGCGCGGCAGGGGCTCGACGTGGTGTGCTGGCGCCTGCGCGAAAGTGCCCACCTGGCCGAGCTGCGGTCGTCGCTTGCCCTGCCGCCGCCCGAGCGCGAGCGGATCGTGGCCGAGGTGTCGCGTCAGCTCGGGCTGCGGAGGCTGCCGCGGTTCTTCAAGCGCATGGCCCCAAACCTCGCGTGATATACTCACCCGGCCTTGAAACTCAGGGAAATCGCCGAGCGCCTCGGCTGCCGCCTCGACGGCGACGGCGAGGTGGAGATCACGGGCGTGGCCGGCATCGCCGATGCGAGGCCCGGTGACCTGACCTTCCTCGCCAACCCACGCTACACCCACGCGCTGCAGGCGACGCGTGCCTCGGCGGTCATCCTCGCCCGCGACGGGCCGCCCGCCCCGTGCGCGGCGTTGCGGAGCGAAACCCCCTATCTCGCCTTCGGCCGCGCGGTGGGGCTGCTGCACCCCGCCCCGCCGCACCAACCCGGCGTGCATCCCCTGGCCGAGGTGGACCCGACGGCTACTCTTGGCGCGGGGGTGTCGATCGGACCCTTCGCCTGGATTGGACCGGGGGCCACGATCGGCGCCCGCACCGTCATCCTCTCGCACGTCGCGGTCGGGCGCGGCGCCACCATCGGTGACGACTGCCTCCTGTACTCCCACGTGTCGATCCGCGAGGGCGTCGTGCTCGGCCGGCGTGTCATCGTGCAGAACGGGGCCGTGATCGGCGCCGACGGCTTCGGCTTCGCCAAGCGGCCCGACGGGTCGTACGAGAAGATCCCGCAGCCGGGTCTCGTCGTCATCGAAGACGACGTGGAGATCGGCGCCAACACGACGATCGACCGCCCGGCCGTGGGGGAGACGCGCGTGTGTGCCGGGGCGAAGATCGACAATCTCGTGCAGATTGCCCACGGCGTGCGCGTCGGGCGCGACACGCTGCTCTGTGCGCAGGTCGGCATCGCGGGCAGTTCGTCGGTGGGTGACCGCGTCGTGCTGGCCGGGCAGGTTGGCGTGGCAGGACACCTCGAGATTGGCGACGGCGTGGTTGCAACGGCCCAGACGGGGATCCCGAACTCGGTCGAGGCCAATACCCTGGTGTCGGGGTACCCGGCGATCCCCAACCGCGACTGGCTCAAGGCATCGGCCATTTTCAAGCGCCTGCCCGAGCTGAAGAAGGCGATCTCGGATCTCGAGGCCCGCCTCGAGGCGCTCGAGCGGCAGCTCGCCTCCACCAAGTAGCAGGGTGTCATGCGGTTGCGCCCGACCGAGGCCACCTCGCGGCTGCCAGCGGTCCTCGCGCTGGCCGCCCTGGCGGTCGTCGCAGCCGACGCCGCCCCCCGGCCTCCGCGGCTCGACGCCAGGCAGGTCACGCTCGAGAACGGCCTCAGGGTGGTCGTGCTCGAGGATCACTCCACGCCGATCGTCCACTCGCAGCTCTGGTATCACGTCGGATCGAAGGACGAGCGTCCGGGACGGACCGGTTTCGCGCACCTGTTCGAGCACATGATGTTCAAGGGCTCGAAGAACGTGCGTCCCGACATGCACGCGTCGCTCCTCGCCTCGGTGGGGGGCGAGAGCAACGCGTACACGACCGAGGACGTGACGGTCTTCTGGTCGACGCTGCCCGCCCGATACCTGCCGCTGGTGCTCTGGCTCGAGGCCGACCGGATGGCCTCGCTCAAGGTGGACGAGGAGACGTTCCGGCGCGAACGCGAGGTGGTGAAGGAAGAGCGGCGGATGCGCGTCGAGAACCAGCCGTACGGCCGGTTGTCGGAGCTGATTTACGAGCACGCGTTCGCGGTGCACCCGTACCGGCACACGACGGTCGGCAGCATGAAGGATCTCGAGGCCGCCTCGATCGAGGATGTCCGCGAGTTCTACCGGACGTACTACGTGCCGAACAACGCCACGCTCGTGCTGGTTGGCGACTTCGAGGCCGACGAGGCGATTGCGCTGGCGCGCCGGCACCTCGGGCCGGTGCCGCGTTCGCCACGGCCGGTCCCCCGCGAGCGGCCCGTCGAGCCGCCCCAGGCCAGGCTTCGCCGGGTGACGCTGCACGAGAACTGGCCGCTGCCAGTCATCGTCGTCGCGCACCACATCCCGGCGGACGGCCAGGCCGATTCGTACCCACTGGTGGTGGCGGCTAAGATCCTGTCGGACGGGCAAAGCTCGCGCATCTTCCGCAGCCTCGTGTACGAGAAGCAGCTCGCGCTTTCCGCGTTCGGGACCGCGAACATCGCCGAGGACCCGAACCTGTTCTTCGCCGTCGCCGTCGTGCAGCCCGGCCACGACCTGGACGAGGCCGAGCGCGCGCTGGTGGCCGAACTGGACCGGCTTGCCGCCGAGGCCGTTTCCGACGGTGAGCTGGCGCGAGCCAGGAACCAGCTCGCACGCGATTACATCGTCGGGCGCGCGTCGAACCAGCAGAAGGCGACGCACCTGGCGCATGCCGCCGTCATCCACGGCGACATCGCCAGCGCCGACCGGGAGTTCGACCTGCTCATGGAGGCGACCGCCGCCGATGTGCAGCGCGTCGCCCGGACCTACTTCACGCCGGCCAACCGCCTGATCCTGCGCGTGCTGCCGCCGTCATGATCGCGCCCTCCGCCCTTTTGTGCGCGCTCGCCGTGCTCGCCCTTCCAGTGGCGCAGGCGTCCTTGCCTCTGCCAGTGGCACAGGCATCCTCGCCCGCGGCCGTGTCTGTGTCAGCGTCACAGTCCCAGGCCCCCAAGTGGCCCTCGAGCCGTCCCCCCCGCCCGTTGGCCGCCCGCGACGTTCGCTTCCCGGCCTACGAGGTCAAGACCCTCCCGAACGGCCTGCAGGTGGTGGTTGTTGTCCACCGCGAGCAGCCTGTCGTGAGCCTTCGCGCCATCGTCCGGGCGGGCAGCGCGAACGACCCGCCGGGGCGGCCCGGCGTGGCGGCGATGGTTTCGACACTGCTCGACCAGGGCGCGGCCGGGCAGAGCGCGCAGCAGCTTGCCGAGGCGATCGACGGGGTGGGCGGCACGCTTACCACCGGTCTCGGACGCGATCTCTCCTTCGTGAACGCGGTCGTGATGAAGGGCGATTTGGCGTTCGGCATGCGCCTGCTGGCCGACGTCCTCTGCCGCCCCTCGTTTGCACCCGAAGAGCTGGAACGGCAGCGGCAGCAGGTGCTGTCGGGACTCAAGGTGGCTTACGAGGATCCGTCGTACCTGGCCGACCTGGTGTTCGACCGGCTTGTCTACGGTGCCCACCCGTACGGCCTCCCCGGTAACGGGACGGTGGCGTCGGTGCAGGCGCTGACGCGCGACGACCTGGCTGCGTTTCACGCGGCGCACTACGCGCCGAACAACACGCTGCTCGCCGTCGTTGGGGACGTGGAGGTCGAAGAGGTGATGGCCCAGGTCACCTCGGCGTTCGGCGACTGGGCCCGGCGCGAGCTGCCGCCTCCTTCACCGGCCCGGCCGCCCGATCCGGCACGGCGGCTCGTGGTGATCGATCGCCCCGACGCGGCACAGACCGAGATCCGCGTAGGCCAGATCGGCGTTCCGCGGAAGGTGGACGACCACGTCGCCATCGACCTGCTGATCAAGATCCTCGGCGGCGCCGGTGCCAACCGGCTGCACCGTGTGCTGCGCATCGAGCGGGGTCTCACCTACTCGGCGTCGGCCGAGATGGAGTGCCTGCAGCAGAGCGGCCAGTTCGTGGCCCAGACCAGCACGCGCGCCGAAACCACCGGCGAGGCGCTGCGGCTGATGGTGAACGAGTTCGCGCGGCTGAAGCGCGAGCGCGTCAACGACCGCGAACTCGCCAACGCGAAGGCCTACGTGACCGGGCACTTCCCGCTGACGATCGAGACGCCCGAGCAGATTGCCACGCAGGTGTTGAACGCGCTGTTCTACGGGCTGCCGCTCCGCGACATCGAGACCTACCGCCAGCGGGTGAACATCGTGTCACTCGAAGACATGGCGCGCGCGTCGCTCCGCTTCCAGCCCGACCGCCTCACCATGGTCCTGGTGGGCCGGGCCGAGGAGATCGTTCCGCAGCTCGGACGCGTGGGATTCCCCAAGTTCGAGGTGATTCCAGCGGGCGCGCTGGACGTTCTTTCCGCCGACCTCCGGAGGGCCCGCTAGTGCCAGCCACCGTCCTCATCTCGTGCGGCGAGCCGTCGGGCGACCTGTATGCGGGGGCCCTTGCCGCCTCGCTCCGCTCGCTCGACCCTGGCGTGCGCCTGCTGGGGCTGGGGGGCGATCAGTTCAAGGCGGCAGGAGGCGAGCTGGTGGGCGATTTCCGCGGGCTGGCGGTGACGGGGCTTGCCGAAGCGGTCAGGGTGCTGCCGCGGTCGCTGTTGATGTACCGGCGCCTGCTCGGCGTGGCCCGGGAGGTTCGCCCCGACGTGGCCGTGGCGATTGATTTCCCCGACTTCAACTTCAGGCTCGCGGCATCGCTCCGGCGGCTGGGCATCCCGCTCGTCTACTACATCCCGCCGCAGCTGTGGGCCTGGCGCAGCGGCCGGATGCGCCGGCTTCGGGCGATCGCCGACCGCATCCTCGTGATCTTCCCCTTCGAGCCGGAAATCTACCGCAGGGCGGGAACAGAGGCCACCTTCGTCGGCCACCCGCTGCTTGAACTTGCCCGTCCGACCGAGGCACGCGAGACCTTCCTGAGGAGCGTTGGCCTCGATCCCGCTGCGCCGGTCGTCGCGCTGCTGCCAGGCAGCCGCCCCAATGAAGTGAGCGCCATCCTGCCGACGCTGCTCGAGGCGACCACGGCGATCTCGGCCGCCGCGCCGCGTGCGCAGTACCTCGTGGCGCGAGCGCCCGGCCTCGATCCGAGGTTGTTCGGGATCGGCGGGGGAACCCCTGTCTCGGTTGTCGAGGGGCGTGCGGACGATGTGCTGGCGGCGTGCGACCTGGTGATTACGGCGTCAGGGACCGCCACGGTGCAGGCGGCCATCCACGAGCGGCCGATGGTGGTGGTGTACCGGGTCTCCTCGCTGACGTACGCGGTCGGCCGCCGTTTCGTGCACGTCGATACCTTTGCGATGGTGAACCTGGTGGCGGGTGAGCGGGTCGTGCCCGAGCTGATCCAGGAGGGCTTCACGGCGTCAGCGGTGGCGGATGAGGCTCTTCGCCTGCTTCGTGCCGGCGAGGCGAGAGACCGCGCGCTCCGCGGCGTGCGCACGGTCAAGGAGAAGCTTGGGGGACCGGGGGCCAGCCGCCGGGCCGCGGAGGTGGTGCTGGAACTGGCCCGGCGACCACGAAAGGCTGAGATGCAAGATGTGAAGTGAAGAACGTAGAGGGGCGGTTCGTGCCGCCCTTGTCCACGTCCTTCCTTCTGCTTCCCTTCTACGTTTTCAATCCGCTACTTCTCGTCGTCTTCGTCTTCCGGGATTGCCCTCACGAAGCCGGTGCGGACCGGCGGCGGCATGCGCGCGTCGGCGCCGTGCACCGACTTCCAGATGATCTCGTTCAGCTCGAGCTCGGGAGCCATGTCGGCCTCCTCGAGGTTCATCTCGATCGAGGCCTGCGCGCCCGGCGCGTTCGGGGCGTTCATCTCGTCGAACGGGTATTGCGCCGGCCGCAGCGTGAACGGTGTGAGCACCGGCGTCGCCTGGAAGGCGTTGTACATCGGTGTGGCCGCGGCGTCGTACTGGCTCATCGGCGGGATGCCGAGGATCAGCTCCATCGTGCGAAGCACGCCCGACGTCGTGTAGAGGGTCGAGTCCACCACGCCGCGCCGCGCAAACGGGCTGGCCACCAGCAGCACCGAGCGGTGCGCGTCCACGTGGTCGGGCCCGTTCTGCGCATCGTCCTCGATGATGAAGATCGCCGACTCCTTCCAGTAGCGGCTCTTCGAGATCGCCTCCACGACGCGCCCCACGGCATAGTCGTTCTCGGCGACCATGGCCCTCGGCGTGGGCGAGTCGGGCCGCGTGCCGTTGGTGTGGTCGTTCCCGAGCCGGACGATGTTCAGGCGCGGCAGCTGGCCGTTGGCCTCGAACTGCCGGAACTCCTCCAGCCAGATGTCCACCCGCTTGTTGTCGGGGATCATCGTGTCGTAGGGCGGGTAGGTCGGGTGCACCTTCCCCTTCAGCCCGGGAACGGTCGCCTCGACCGGTCCCCACCGCTCCTTCCACTCGGCGAACTCGCCGTAGCTGCGAACCGAGATGCCGGCGCGCGTGGCGAAGTCCCAGATGTATCCCTCAGGCGGCGCGGCGAAGTTGCCGAACGGGCCGCGCATCGTCCAGCCGCCTTCGCTCAGGTAGATGGCGCCGCGGCCCCCGTAGTTGGTGGGCCAGATCTTCTCGACGACGTCGGTCGCGTACGCCGCGGTGGAGTAGGCGTGGCCGTCCATGCTGACCTCGGCGTCCACGTAGAAGTTGTCGAAGAGGACGAACTCCTCGGCCAGGGCGTGCGCGTTGGGGGTGATCTTCTCGCCGAACAGGCAGATGTTCGGGTCGCCGTTGCCGCGCGGCATGTCGCCGAGCACCTGGTCGTACGTGCGGTTCTCGCGGATGACGTAGAAGACGTACTTGATGGGGGAGCGCTGGCCGACCCGTCCCGGGATCGGCGACGCCTTCGGGGCCGCGGCCGGGGCGAGCCGGTTCGCCTCGGTGTACGGCACCAGCTCGTAGACCTGCTTGGTCATCGCGGCCAGGGTCTGGGCGTCGGGCGTCGGCAGGATCGAGAGCGACCCCTGCAGCATCGATCCCGAGTACTGGAAGTCGCCGGTCGGCCCGCGCGGGTTGGCCATGCTCGTCAGGCCCTTGCCGCTCAGCACGAGAATCCGCTTCCCGTCGGGGGTGAACTGGACGCCCGTCGGGTACCAGCCCGTCGGGATGAAGCCCTCGACCTTGCTCCGGCCGGCCTCGCTGACGTCAACCACCGCAACGGTGTTGTTGTCGGCGTTCGCCACCAGCAGCGTCCTCCCGTCGGGTGAGAGCGCCAGCGCGTTCGGCGTGCTGCCCACCGGTGCCTTGGGATAAAGGGACACCGAGATCTGCTCGCGCGCCGTCCGATCGGCAAGGTCCACCACCCAGACGGCGTTCGTGTTCGCGCACGCCACGAACAGGCGGCGGCCGTCGGCCGAAAGCTGCATGGCGTTCGGGTGCTGGCCCACCTCGATTTCGCCGGTCTGCTGAAGGGTCGCGGGGTCGAACAGCAGCACCTTCCCGCCGCCCCACAACGAGACGAACAGGGTCTGCCCGTCGCTGGAGAGGAGGCAGGTGTAGGGCTCGGCCGGCAGCGTGATCGTCTGCCGCACCCGGTTGCGCTCGAGATCGACGGCCGAGAGCGCGGTGCCCAGCACGTGGACCGCGTAGAGTGTCTTGCCGTCCGGGGCGACGGTCACGCCGCCGATGAAGCCGGCGCTCTCGCGGTAATCGGCACCGGCATACCGCTCGGGCCGTCCGAGCACGTGCGAGCCGGTCAGCGTCAACCGGTCGTCGGCCCAGATGAACTCGTTCACCGTGTTCTGCCCGGCGCCCGAGGAGTACAGCCGGCGGCCGTCGGGATGCCACGCGAGGCCCAGCCAGGCGTGGTCCACCGTCACGCGCGCCTTCACGAACCGGTTCTCCAGGTCCACGACGGTCAGGGTCGGCTTGGCGTACCCGTTGTTGGTGATGATCAAGAACCGCCCGCCGGGGGCGATCACCATGTTGAGGGGCAGGTCGCCAACCGCCATGTGCTCGCCGGCCGGGGCGATCTTCCATCCATTCGGCAGCAGGGTGACGCCGGCGCCAAGGGCTCCCGGGCGCGCGGGCGGCGGCGCTCCGCGCTGCGCCCTCGGAACCAGCACGACGATTCCCGTGAAGAAGATGATGCCTGCCAGCAGCCACGCCGCTCGCTTCATGTCTCCCCCTCCGCCGGCCGATCCTACTGGACAAAGGGCGGGCGGCGCAAAGACCCCATCCTTCGCCCAGCGCTCGCTGCGCTCGCGGCTTCGCATGGCGCGCCTTCGCTCAAGCGCTCGCTGCGCTCGTGGCTTCGGATGGCGGGCGTCAGCTTTTTCGTGCCACCTTTTCGCCCGGATGGTAGAGTGCTGCCATGCGCAAAGCTGGGATCGCCGCCGGGGTGGCGACGTTGGCGGTACTGGCCGCGCCGCCGGCGCTCGCGGCCGTGCTCGTGCCGGCTGAACTCGGCGAGCTGGCGCGCGAAGCGGTGGTCATCGCCCACGGCCGGGTCGTTGCCGTGCAGGGGGTGTGGACTGCCGGCCGGCGGAGCATCGAGACGGTCGTCACCCTGGAGGTTGCAACCGTCCTGAAGGGGCAGCCCGTTCGTGAGGTGAGCCTGCGCGTTCCCGGCGGCGAGCTGGGGCGTTACCGCAGCGTGATGGTTGGCGCGCCGGTGTTCCGCGAGGGCCAGGAGGTGGTCGTGTTCCTCGGGGGGCGCGCGCCCTCGCTCCCGTACCTCCTGGGCCTGGGCCAGGGCGTGTATCGGGTCCGGCGTGACCCTCGAACCGGAGCGGCCATGGTGATGCCGCCACCGCGGCACGGGGCCGGTGTGCAGGCCGTGCGCGTGCAGCGCGGCGACCCCGGACGGCGGATGGTGACGCTCGAGGAGTTCTCCCGCCAGGTGCTGGCCGTCCTCGGGCCGCGGGAGGGACGCGACCTCGCGCCGAGGCGCCCGGCTGCGGGAAGGGGGCTTCGATGAGAAGAAGCTCGCTGCTGCTGTGCGCGGCGCTCCTTGCGGTTCACATCCCGGCGGTGCTCGAGGGATACCAGATCTACGGCGTCCAGGTGGACGGCCGCATCGTCGAGTTGAAGTGGAGCTCGCAGCCGGTTCGTTACTACATCACCAACCGGGGTGTGCCGGGCGTTTCGCCTGACGACCTGCGGGCGGCTGCCGGGCGGGCCTTCGCTTCGTGGCAGGGGGCCGCGCGCTCGGCGGTCGGTGCCGAATTCGTGGCGTTCACCTCGGCCGAGCCGTTCGACGACGACGGCCGTGTCACGCTCGGCTTCCTGAACCGCCCTGACCTCGACCGGGTGCTCGGGGCCACCACCTTCCTCATCGATCGTGTCACGGGCGAGATCGTC
>JARKSS010000001.1 GCA_029974175.1 Vicinamibacterales bacterium | reverse complement strand
CGGCGAGGCCGGCTCCCATGCCGGGTGAGATCGAGGCTCCGGTGTCGGTCGTCATCCCGTGCTACAACCAGGCGCGCTACCTGCCCGAGGCGATCGAGAGCGCGCTCGCGCAGGCGGCCGGCCGGCCCGAGGTCATCGTCGTCGACGATGGCTCAACCGAGCCGATCGGCTCGATCGTGGCGCGATACCCGGGCGTGCATCTGCTGGTGCAGTCGAACGTCGGCGTGGCGGCGGCCCGCAACGCCGGCTTGCGCCTGGCCTCCCGCCCGCTGGTGATCTTCCTCGACGCCGATGACCGGCTGTTGCCCACCGCGGTCGACACCGGTCTGACGGTGCTCGAATCGCATCCCGAGGCCGCGGGAGCCATCGGGCTCTGCCGCGTGATCGATCCCGAGGGCCGCCCCCACCCGTTTCACCAGCAGCCGCCGGTCGGCGACGACGCCTACGCGGCGCTGCTGCGGTCGAACTTCGTCTGGATGCCCGCCGAGGGGATCTACCGGCGCGACGCGCTGGCACGAATCGGGGGGTTCGACCCGTCGAGCCCGGCCGCCGCCGACTACGACCTGTACTTGCGGCTTGCGCGGGCGTATCCGCTTGCCGTTCACCGGAACGTGGTCGCTGAGTATCGCGTCCATGACGCCAACATGTCGGCAAACGGGCTGCTCATGCTGCGCTCCACGCTGCGCGTGCTCGAGCGGCAGTGGCCGCACGCCCGGCGCCGCCCCGAACACCGGGCGGCGTACGCCGAGGGCAACCGCTTCTGGCGTGACTTCTACGGCGACCGGGTGGTGGAGGAGATTCGCACGTCGTTGAAGACAGGACGGCGGCGGCGTGCCCTGAGGTGGGCCCTCGCGCTGCTGCGTCATCACCCGAGGGCGGTTGCCGTCCAGCTGTTCCGGAAGCTCCGGAACAGCGTGCGCCGCGCGGTGAACCCGGTCAGCGAGGGTTGAACGGATCGCGCGGCAAGGGGCCGGAGGCGACAAGTCGACCGCTGCGCTGCTCGACGGCCAACTCGCCGGAGCGGCCAAGGGACACGAGAAACGGCCACGCGAGCGGCTCGGCGAGGGCCGCCCGCAGGTGGGCCGCGTGCACGGGCTCGGCACCGGGCTCCGGCGGAAGCGTGCCGACCGCCTCGCCTCGATAGAGCACCACAATCCCGTCGGGGCGCAGCGATTCCACTCGCTGCTCGGCGCGGCTCAACCCCTCGCAGAGATCCACCCGCAGCCAGCGCCGGGCCCGGCCGCAAGCCCGGGCCGTGCGGTGCACGACCGCGGCAAGCTCGCCGACGGTGCCCACCTCGGAAGCGACCCCTTGCCAGTAGGCGAGACCGAGCAGCTGATAGAGCCGCACGTGCCACCGCCCCCGCATCCGCGCCGCCTCGAACAGGTCGAGCGATCGTCGAAGCACTGCCATCAGGGCAACGGTGGCGCGCCGCCGGGTGAAAGGCCATCTCCTGGCGCCGCGCAGCACCGGCCCGAGCGAGCTGAAGGCAGCACCCAGGGGAAGCGCGGGCAGCAGTTCGGGATGCTTCCGGACG
>JARKSS010000524.1 GCA_029974175.1 Vicinamibacterales bacterium | reverse complement strand
CCCATTCGGCGCGCAACGCCAAGGCCGTGGCGGGCCACTCAGCCGGGTCGAGCAGGCGGCCTTCGTACAGCAGCACCAGGTCGGCGGCTTCCTCTCCCGCCAGCGGCATCCAGTCACCGCGGCCCAGGTCGAGGCCCAGGTGACGAGCGAGCTTCTCGAGGCCCGCTTCGCCGCCGGTTGGAACCCGGGCCGCCAGGCTCCAGGCGTGGGGTGACGACCCCTTTCCAAGCGGCATCCACCCGCCCAGCAGTCCGGCTCCGAAAGCCGCGCCGCCAAGCAGCGTGCGATTCAGGAATTCACGGCGCGTCGTCACGTGTCGGCTCCTTCGACTTCTCAGATCATTCCGGCGAAGCCCATGAAGGCCAGCGCCATGGTGCCCGCCACCAGCAGCGTGATGCCGGCGCCTCGCAGCGAGGGCGGCACGTCGGCAAGTTCGAGTTCCTCGCGAATCCCGGCCATGAGGCACAGCGCGATGGTGAAGCCCGCGCCGGCCCCGGCCCCGAAGACCACGCTCTGGATGAAACCGTATTCGCGCAACTGAATGAAGAGCGCCAGCCCCAGGACCGCGCAGTTGGTGGTGATGAGCGGCAGGAAGATGCCGAGCGCCCGGTAGAGGGGCGGGCTGGTCTTCTTGATGACCATCTCCACGAATTGCACGAGCGCGGCCACCACCAGGATGAACGCCACGGTCTGCAGGTAGTCGAGGTGCAGCGGGCCGAGCAGGTAGGCCTGCAGCAGCCACGTCGCCATGGCGGTCATCACGAGGACGAACGTCGTGGCCATCCCCATGGACACGGCGCTCGAGAAGCGTCCCGACACCCCGATGAACGGGCAGATCCCGAGGAAGTAGCTCAGGACGAAGTTGTTCACCACCGCGGCGCCGATGAAGATCAGGAGGAGGTCCATCACGCTTCTCCTCGCGCCGGCGTTCCGGCTGCCGCACCGGGCAGGGCGAAGCCTGCCGCCGCGCGTGAGGCCTCCACCAGCGCACGGCGCCGGCTGGCCTCGTGGCTCCGGTTGATCAGGTTCACGCCGCCGAGGATCAGGCCCAGCGTCAGGAACCCGCCGGCCGGCAGGATCATCACCACCCACGGCTCCCAGGCGGGGAAGAGGGTCACGCCGAACAGCGTGCCGTTACCCAGGATCTCCCGCAGGCTCGCCAGGAACGTCAGGCTGACGGTGAACCCGGCCCCCATGCCGACGGCGTCCAGCACCGAGCGCCACGGGCCGTTCTTCGACGCGAACGCTTCGGCGCGGCCCAGGATGATGCAGTTGACGACGATGAGCGGGATGAAGGCGCCGAGCGAGCTGCTCAGCTCGGGGAACCTCGCCTTCATGGTCAGGTCCACCACGGTCACGAACGTCGCGATGATCACGATGTAGGCCGCGATCCGCACCTGGTTCGGGACGAGGCGGCGGACGAGGCTGATCATCAGGTTCGAGCAGATCAGAACGAAGATGACCGCCAGCCCCATCGCGACGCCGTTGATGGCCGACGTGGTAATGGCCAGCGTCGGGCACATGCCGAGCAGCTGGCGCAGCGTGGGGTTCTGATCCCACAGGCCCTTGAGTACTTCCTGTCGCGCGCTCACCTGGCCCTTCATCGGCCGGCCTCCCCCTGGCCAATCCTCGACCGCAGCTTCGACACGCTTTCGTTGACGATGCTGACGACGGCCTTGGAACTGATCGTCGCGCCCGTGATGGCCTGCACTTCGTTCGGGGCTTCGGCGGCGCCCTTGACGACGGTGAGTGGGCCGGCCTCCAGGCCTGGCGCCGGCCTGCCCCGGCCGAAGAACTGATCCGGGTAGGCGCCCTCGCGGATCTTGGTGCCGAGGCCCGGCGTCTCGGAGTCTTTCAGGATCTTGATGCCGAGCGTGCGATTCAGGTCGGGCGACACGCCCACCATGAGCCGGATCTTGTCCGAGAACCCGGTCCCCTCGCCGAACACGGCCCATCCCAGTACCTGGCCCTGCCCGTCGAGCACCTGGTACGCCTCGAGGTTGTCCGCGGACGCCGGGCCGGGAGCCACCTCGGAGATGGGCTTCGACGCGGCGCCGCCCGGCACGACCTCCATGACGCCGGCCATCTTGACCTTCGTCTCGTTCGCGTCGATCAGCGGCTGCGCCCAGCCGTTCACCAGCGACAACGACGCGCCCGCGACCAGGCCGACCGCGACGAGCGTGGCGATCAAGTGCAGCGTGGTCTTCATCGCGTTGCTCCGAAGACCCGGGGCCGGGTCCACCTGTTGATGAGCGGAACCGTCGCGTTCATGATCAGGATCGAATACATCACGCCTTCCGGCAGGCCGCCGAACAGACGGATCACCACCGTCAGGCACCCCGCCCCGAAGCCGAAGATCCAGAGGCCGCGCGACGTGATGGGGCTCGTCACGAGATCGGTGGCCATGAACATCGCCCCGAACAGGAACCCGCCCGACAGGAGATGGAACAGCGGGTGCGGGTACTGGGCGGGGTCGTACACCCAGAGGGTGCCGCCAAGCAGGACGGCCCCGACGGCCATCGCCGCGGGAGCGCGCCAGTTGGCCACCTTGAGCACCAGCAGCGCGAGGCCGCCGACCAGGATGGCCAGCGCGCTGGTCTCGCCCAGGCTTCCCGGCGTGATCCCGAGGAAGAGGTGCTCGAGCGGTGGCGCCACCTCCATCGCGCGAAGGCCCGGCTCACGGAACTTCACGAGCGCCAGCGGGGTGGCCGAGCTCACCGTGTCAACCGCGAGCCGGTTGGCGGCCCAGGTCGTCATGCTCACGGGGAAGGCCGCCTGCAGGAAGGCACGCCCGACGAGCGCCGGGTTGAAGATGTTCATCCCGAGGCCGCCGAAGACCGCCTTTCCAAGGCCGATGGAGACGATGCCGCCAAGGCACGCCATCCAGGCGGGGAACGCCGGCGGCAGGATCAAGCCGAGCAGCAGGCCCGTCACCACCGCCGAGCCGTCGCCCAGCGTGAACGGTAGCTTCCGCCAGCGGTTGATGGCCGCCTCGGTGGCGGTCGCGCCGGCAATGGCGGCGGCCGGGATGACGGCCGCCTGCCAGCCGAAGAACGCCAGCCCCGCGCCCAGGCACGGCAGCAGGGCCACGACGACGGCCCACATCAGCCGCGGGGTGGTCCACCAGCTGTGCAGGTGCGGCGAGGTAGCCAGGGCGAGCGCCGCCTGGCCGCCACTCTGCTCGCGAAGGTTCGGCGCGGCGCTCATGACGCCCTCCGCGCGAGCAGGCGAACCTGCTGCTTGCCCAGCCGCAGCCACTGCACGAGCGGCACGTGAGAGGGGCAGGCGAACGCGCACGTGCCGCACTCCATGCACACCTCGATGCCCCAGTCGCGGGCGTCCTCGTACCGTCCCAGCTCGCTCAGCCTGGCCAGCCGGCTCGGGACGAGGTTGATCGGGCAGGCCTCGGCGCAGCGGCCGCAGCGGACGCAGCTGCCGGGTTCGCTCTCCGGTCCGAGCTCCGCCCGGGTGAGCGCCAGGATGCCCGAGCACGCCTTCACGACGGGCGCCGCCAGGTCGTGCTGCGCGATGCCCATCATCGGGCCGCCCACCACCACGCGCGCCACGTCGTCGCGGAGGCCGCCGCAGAAGGCGATCACGTCGGCGATTGGCGTGCCGACCGGCACGCGCAGGTTGGCGGGGCGCACGATCCCGCGCCCGCTGACCGTGAGCACCGCGTCGGTCTGCACCTGTCCGTCCACCACCGCGTCACGGATGGCCAGGATGGTCCCGACGTTCTGGATGGCCGCCCCGACGGCCATCGGCAGGCCGCCGGGCGGAACGCGCCGGCCGGTCGCGGCTTCGATCAGCATCTTCTCGGCGCCCTGGGGGTACTTCGTCTGCAGCGGCAGGATCTCGATCGAAATGCCGCCCGTCCAGGCCGGCCGCTCCGGGGCGGCGCCAGCGGCCCGCAACGCGGTCACGGCAGCGGGCTTGTTGTTCTCGATGCCGATCACGACCCTGGCCACGCCCAGCGTGCGGGCGGCCAGCGCCGCACCCTCCACGAGCGCGGCGGGTCGCTCGACCATCAGCCTGAAGTCGCGTGTCAGGTACGGCTCGCACTCGCAGCCGTTCACGATCAGCAGGTCGAGCCGGGTGTCCTTGGGTGGCGCAAGCTTGACGGCGGCTGGAAACGCCGCGCCACCCTGGCCGACGATGCCCGCGTCACGGACGCGTGACACCACGTCGGACGCCGTGACGGTGGCCGGGTCGAGAGGCGGCAGGCTCACGGGCGACGTCTCACGTGGCTCCTCGCCTTCGGCAGAGGGCGGGGGCGGGCCCGGCTGCAGCACCAGCATCGATCCCGGGAACCCGGCCGTCGTTCCGCCGGCGCGAATCGCCGTGATCGTGCCCGCCCGGGACGCCCGCACGACCGCGCTGATGCCGTCGGCGGCGTCGGCCAGCAACTGTCCCTGGCGCACCCAGTCACCTTTCTTCACCAGGGGAACGGCCGGCCGGCCGAGATGCTGCTGCAGTGGGAGCAGGAGCAGTTCGGGGTCGGGCATCTGCTCCAGCGGGAGATCGCGGGTCAGGGCCTTCTGGTCGGGAGGGTGGACCCCTCCCTTGAAGCTCCTGTCCCCCAAGCCAAACCAAGCCATTCCAACCTCCGGCGGAGGGCGACTGGCGGCCTCGCAGCCTGCCGGCACGGGTGACCTACACCGCGTTGAGGATGACTGTCCCGTGAAACATGCAGTCGGCAGCCCTGCCTGGCTGCCCACCGAGGGGAGGGCACGTACCGGGCCGTCGGTCACCGCTTTCGCTGTGCGTCGAGCGTTCGGTGTCGGTCTGCACCAAGGAGGGGGCTTGGGGCCGCGGCGGCTGCGAGCAGCATGGCAGCGGCCCTATAGCTCGGTGCTTCCCTATCACATTATCACGCCCCCGACCTCGCCGCGAACCGCCCGGCAGGGCGCTGCTCAGCTTTCGCTGCCGTAGGAGATCTGCATGCGCCGGACGGCCTTCGCGGCAATCCAGAGAGCGAACGCAGTCAGGAGCAGCAGGCCGAGGATCGCGCCCGGGCGCGAGGCCGGAGCGGCCGGGGCTATCAGCAGCCGGATGAGCGTGGGCACGTCATCCTCGATCGGGGCCGGTACGGGACACAGCGACTGCAGGTAGTAGAGGATGCTGGCCTTCTGCAGGACGTGGGGAAGAATCCCCGCGGCGCCTTCCCACGCGAGCAGCACGGCGGCCGGGACGATGGGATTGCGGATGTAGAGGCCCACGGCCAGGAACACGCTGCCGTAGCCCACGCAGCCAAGCACGGCGGCCGTCGTGTACCAGAACACGTGCCGCAGGCCCCCGGCATTCCAGTAGGCCTGAATCGCGACCGGGTCCTGCGGCCAGACCAACGCCGCCAGGGCGAGCAGCGCGCCGCCGCCGAAGATGACCGACGCCGCGATCAGCCCGGCCGCGTACTTCCCCGCGAGCAGCACCTCGCGCCGCGCCGGCACCAGGAACCAGTAGTGCAGCGTGCGGTTGGACATCTCCCCGCTGAAGAGGTACATGAACAGGCCGAGGCAGCCGAAGAAGACGGCCAGCCGCAGGTAGAAGAACTGGAAGATCCCGGCGAAGATCGCCCGGTCTTCCTCGAAGTCGAGCAGCGGGCGGACGCTCCGGTTGTCGACCCGGCCGTCAACGAACAGGTAGCGGGCCTGCCGTCGCCCGTCGAAGTAGATCAGTTCTCGGTACTCCGTCCGCTCCTCGACGAACGCGGCGCCCGAGGAGGTCTCGACCGTGGTGAAGACCTTTCCGTCGGTGCTCACCTGGATGTTGAACTCGCGGGTGTCCGACTCGTCGCTCTCGCCGCCGGCGCTCGCGTGCTTCACGACGAAGCGTGCCACCGGGCGTGTCGTTCCAAGATCGACCTGCAGGTAGAGGGGCCAGTCGTAGGAGCACCACCGGTCCTGCTCCCCGCCAGCGACGCTGCCGTTCACGGCCTTCTCGGGCCCCTCGGCCGGGCTGCAGGGGATGCTGCCGGTGGCGGGCCGGCCGAACGCGAGGTTCTCGCGCCCTTGCGGCCCGTAGACCTCGAACTCGTAGATCCTGGCGCGCGGCTCGCCGCTGTACGACGGATTGGTGATGTTCAGGCGGACGAAGCGCGCCTCGACCGCCGGGTCGATGGCATGGGTGGTTGTCCCCGCGCTGCCGGTGGCCCGGCGGACGCGGCGGCTGCGCACCGACCAGCGTTCGCGGGCCGGCGCGCCGAGCCGCTCCTTCACCTCGTCGAGCGTTTCGCCTTCCCTGACGCTGTCGAGCAGCGCCGGCACGGCCAGCCCGCGCTGGGCGAGCCGTTCGCCCCGGATCTTCGCCTCGAGGCCGTGGCCGAAGAAGATCACCGCCGGGAGGAGCGCGAGGCCGTACACCCAGAAGGAGTGCCTGGCGAAGAAGACACGGCGCAGCTCGATCCTCGCAATCGTCCACGTCTGCCGGGCGCGCGTCGGGAAGGGGCGGTCAGGGCGCACCACGCTACTCGCCTCCGATCAGGTATTCGTACAACGCGTCCACGTTCTCGTCGGCCGGCACCACGCCGTCGATCCGGTGCCCGTCGAGCGCGATCCGCGCGAGCGAGCGCGCGAACTGCTGGCGGTCGCGCGTCATCACCAGCATGCCCATCCCGTCCTCGTTCAGCTTGATCTCGGTGACGTGCGCCTCGGCGAACAGCAGCGAGGCCACCTCGGACGCGTGGCGGCAGCGGACGAGGTACTGGCTGGGGTGTTCGTCGATCTCCTCGCGCACGTCGCGGATCGCCCCCTCGGCCACGATCGATCCGTTCGCGATCAGGACGACCTGGTCGCTGATCACGTCCACTTCCTGCAGGACGTGGCTCGAGAGGATCACGTGTTTGCCCTGGGCGGCCCACGCGCGGAAGAGGTCGATCGTCTCGGCGCGGACCAGCGGGTCGAGGCCGTTCAGCGGCTCGTCGAGTACGAGCACGTCGGGATCGTGCGCGATGGCCTGCGCCAGCCGTACCCGCTGCCGCATCCCCTTGGAGTACGCCGCCACCTTGCGGTTGGCCGCCTCGGTGAGCCCCAGCCGCTCCAGCGCCTTCCAGGCCTTCTCCTCGGCTTCCCGCCGCTCGTACCCGAAGAGCAGCAGGCTGGTCGTGAGGAAGGTGAACCCGGTGGCCCACCGCGGCGCCGTGTCGTACTGCGTGGCGTAGCCGGTGATCCGCATCAGCGCCTCGGGGTCGCGAGGCGAGAGGCCGCGGACGAGGATGCGGCCGTGGTCGGGGTGGATCAGGCCGGTCATCAGATTCATGAGCGTGGTCTTGCCCGACCCGTTCGGCCCGACCAGGCTGGTGATGCCCGGCGGGATGTTCAGCGTGACGCGGTTCACACCGAGCACCTCGCCGTAGAACTTCGAGACTTCCTCGAAGACGACCGCCTGGCCTTCCGCGCTCACGACACGACCTCCACCGGCCGGAGCTTGCGCTCGATCACCAGGACGAGCAGCACGATCATCACCCCCAGCGCCGTGGCCGAGGCGGTGGCGCCTGGGCCCTCGGGTGCTTCAACCTGCAGCAGGGCGCACCACACGCGGTTGACCGCCCAAGCCGGATCCAGGACGTGCCCCCACGTCACCCGGAAGACGTTGTCGATCATCTCGGCGATGCCGCTCAGGAGGAAGAAGAAGGCCAGGCTGACGCCCGCCGCCACGACCCTCCACTTCACGTACGCGGAGCTGGCCATCGCTACGAGGCTGAGCACGAGCAGCCACAGGACGAACCCGGCCACCATGCCCGCGCCCAGCGTCCAGTTCATGCGGAACCACCACCCGCCCGCCAGGGCCACCTGGAAGCCGAAGAGCAGCAGGCCGGGCACCCAGGTGACGATCGAGAGCATGCCGACCAGGACCGCCAGCCGGGCGAGGCCGTAGTCCCAGCGCGAGAAGGAGCGGCTGAAGTAGAGCGGGAGCGTGTTGTTGGCAAGGTCGGGCGCGATCAAACCGGGCCCGGCCAGGGCGGCGAGGAAGACGGCGAAGCCCCCTTGCACGTACATGAAATACGAGAAGAAGGTGGCGTCCACCTGGATGAACCGGCGGAAATCCGGATCCAGCCCCTGCAGCAGCTCGACGTGATTGGTCAGGTACACGAAGCCTGCGCACAGCACCGGCCAGACCATGGCCAGGAGCGTCAGCATCAGAACCAGGCGCTGCTGGTACAGCCTCCGCCAGGCATAGCGGGGCAGCACCATGAAGCGCGCCCAGCGCCCGGTGAGTGGTCCTTGATAGCGGCGATACCCGCGTTTGTAGACAGCCATAGGACAGGCTCAGGGCTCACGGCTCACGGCCGAGGGCTCACGGCTCAGGGCTCACTGAGGGCTCACGGCTCAGGGCGATCACAAGGGTCGGCCCTGCGCTTCGCTCGATGCGGCGGCTTCAACTGGCGTGGCCGCCAGGTGCCCCATGGCCTTCAGGAAGATCTCCTCCAGCGTGTCGCGCCGGTGCGTGAGCTTCCGCACCAGGAGATTCTGCCGCGCCACCAGCGCCCAGAGCGCATCGACCTCGACACCGGGCGGCAGGACGATGCGCCAGCGGCCGCCACCCTCCGAAACACCATCGGCGCCAATCTCGGGCAGCGCTGCGCGCAACTGGCCATCGTCGCCGGTCACCTCCAGCTCGACGAAGCACTTGTTCGACCGCCGCTCCTCCTCGAGGTTGCAGTGATGGACGATCAGGCCGTCCTTCATGATGACCACCTCGTCGCACACCTGCTCGATGTCGCCGAGCAGGTGCGAGCAGACGATGAGGTTCATCCCTTGTTCCTTCTTCATCTCGGCGACGAGCCGCAGCATGCGACGGCGCGCGGCCGGATCGAGGCCGTTGGTCGGCTCGTCGAGCACGACCAGCTCGGGGCCGTGCACGATCGCCTGGGCCAGCTTGGCCATCTGCTTCATCCCGAGCGAGTAGGTGCGCAGCTCGCGGTAGCGCGCCTCGCCGAGCCCAACGTGGAAGAGGACCTCGTGGGCCTTCTCGAGCGCCGCCTCCGGCGGGAGGCCGGACAGCTCGGCCATCTGGCGGAGGAAGGTCACCGCCGACATGTCGCCGATGAACGAGTCGTTCTCGGGCATGTAGCCGATGCGGGATCGGGCTTCGCCGCCGTGGCGCCGGCAGTCGCGGCCGAGGATGAGGGCCCGGCCGGCACTGGGCCGGAGGAACCCGAGCAGGGTCAGGATCAACGTGGACTTGCCGGCCCCGTTCGGTCCCAGCAACCCCACGGCCTTGCCCGTTCCAGACACGCCGAGGCGGCAGGTGATCCCGTGCAGGATCTCCCGCCGCCCCAGCCTGACCTTCAGGTTCTCGAGCTCGACGACCGGTACGGTATCCAAGGTCCCTCGATTACTGGACGGTTGCAGACGGCGCGTCCCGGCGGGTGCGGCTCACGCCCTCGAGCAGCATCGCGTTCACGATCAAGCCGGACAGCCGAGTGCGGCTGGCCGCGTGGATCCGGTCTGCCGTTCCGTCGAAGACCACGAGAACCGGGTCGCGCTCGGCCAGCAGTTTCGTGAGGGCCGGGCTCGGGGAGCCCAGCGCCGAGAACGCCCCAAGCGCTCCCTTGGTGTTCACCCACCCGAAGGCCGATGGATGCATGCCGGCGGAGTTCGGGAGCTGGCCGAGGAAGGCCGGCGACCAGACGAGCGACGAACCGCCGTTGCGGGTGGCAATGGCCCGCTCCGCCGACGCGCGGTCGGAGGCGGCAATCATGTAGCCCCCATCGTAGGTCCACGTCACGGCAAAGGGGAAGCCGGCCGGCTTCAACGTGTTCCAGGCGCGCCCGCCCGCGATCTCCTGCCCGAACACGATCCGCTTGTCGAGTTCCTGGGGCGACAGCCCCGCGTTGAACGCCTCCACCAGCTTCCGGAGCGAGTCGTCGATGACTGCCGGGTCGTTTGCCACGGCGGCCATCACCCACGCCGGGCCGCTGACCGAGACCCCGTTGAGCGCGAAGGCCGCCTCGGTTCCCATCGCCCTCGTCAGGTTCTCGATGAAGCCGGCGCCGAGCTTCTCGTTGGCCAGCGCGAGCTGCGAGCCGAACGACTGGTTCTCCCGCGTCATCACCGCCGCGAACTCCTCGAACAGCTGCCAGGGCTCGCGCGTCGAGGCGTAGCCGGCGACGAGCGCGTCGGCCGGGAGGTACTCCGCCGCTCCGCCCGACCCGCTGTCGGCCAGCCAGGACGCCAGGCCGCGGCGCCGGCCCTCGAAGGTGAGCGTCAGCTCGTTCTCTTCCACTCCGCCGGGCGCCCGCTGCTCGAGGAAGAGGTACTTCATCCCGAGCAGGCCTGCGAACTCGATCGGCGGCGCGTCGTCTCCTTCCGCCGCCTTCACCACCGGCGGTGCATCCATCGCCAGCAGCCAGCCGGTGCCCCGGCGGTACCGCTCGCCAATCGCGGCCGCGAACGGGGAGCCGGCGCCTTCACCGAGGTGACGGAGGGCCCACGACAGGTGTTCCGGCGTGTTCGAGACGACCATCAGTTCGTTCGCCACCGAGTAGGGCGGCGTCGGCTCGTCCGTCCCAGCAAACAGGCCCTCGAAGGCACTGGCCACTTCGGCCGCCTTGCCGGGCTGCACGGGCGCGATGACCAGCGGCAGCTGCTTGCCGGGTACCGGCGACACCGCGCAGAACGCGATCTCGTCGCCGAGCAGCGAGCTGACCGCCTGCACCCGATCCACGATCTGCCTCAGCAGCAGCCCCGTCTCCGAGTTCCACCAGGCCCCGAATGCGGCGTTCTCGGTCGACTGCTGGTCGGCGGCCAGCAGGGCGCGGCCAATCGTGCCGCCGAGGTTCGGGATGGCGCCAAAGACGATGGTGCCTGCAGGAAGATACGAGAGCAGGGACGAGTTGGTGCGCATCAGGCCCGTCGTGTCCTCGGCCAGCTGGCGCTCGATCTTCGCCAGCGAGGCGAGAATCTGCAGGTACTCCTCGGCAGAAGGGCTCCAGGCGACCGCCTCGGCGACCGAGCTGGCGAGCGCCGGGTTCGAGGCCGCCTGCTCGCCGGGGCCGAGCAGCGCCTCACGCCCGGGCTGGTTCACCGCGACCGACCCTTCCACCACCGAGACGACCGAGCCGCCAAGGCCGGCCGACACCGCGAAGACGGTCCCCTTCACCGAGGCGATCGAATCGCGGGTCATGACACGGAGGTGTCCGCGGCGCTGCCTGGCCGCCCGCACGATCACGTCGCCGCGCTGGAGGTGGATGGTCTGGCCGCTCCAGGCGGCGGTGACGTACATCTCCGTCCGCTCGTTGACGTCGAGGATCGACCCGTCGGCCAGCCGCAGGACGGCGTGGGCGCCCGGGCCGGTCCGGATCAGTTCCTTTTCGCCGATGGCGGCACCTGGCGCGATGGCGCCTGCCGGCAGGCGATAGAGCGCGCCCTCGGCCGACACGACTGTGGCCCTTGGGCCGCCGGGAGCCAGCATGGCGTCGATGGCACCGCGCCCGAGATAGAGGAGGGCAAACGCCAGCGAGGCCGCGGCGGCCAGGCCTCCCCATCGCACGGCGCGGGAGGTCCACCGCGAACGCTGTGGCATCGCGACCACCCGGCGGTCGCCCTTGGCCTCGGCC
>JARKSS010000515.1 GCA_029974175.1 Vicinamibacterales bacterium | reverse complement strand
AGCCGATGGCCGTGCGCCGCGGGTTGGCGTAGAGGCTGCCGCTCACCAGCGCCTGCACCTCGACGAGGATTGGACGCGATCCCTCGATGCAGCAGAAGACAGCCGAGCCGGGGGCCGCCGCCGGCCGCTCGGCGAGGAAGAGCCGAGAGGGGTTCGGGACCGGGCGCAGTCCCTCGCCCGTCATTTCGAACACCCCCAGCTCCGACACCGCTCCGAAGCGGTTCTTCACCGCACGGATGATCCGGTGGACGTGATGCTGCTCCCCTTCGAAGTACAGCACCGTGTCCACGATGTGCTCGAGGGACTTGGGGCCGGCCAGGCTCCCTTCCTTGGTCACGTGGCCGACGAGAAAGACGGGAAGGTTCTGCCCCTTGGCGCTGAAGAGCAGCTGCGTCGCGCACTCGCGAACCTGCCCGATGCTGCCGGGCGCCGACTGCAGCTTCAGCGAGTAGACGGTCTGGATTGAATCGACGATCAGCAGCGCCGGCCGGATGCGCGCGGCCTCCTCGAGCACGCGCTCGAGGCAGGTCTCGGCGAGCAGGTACAGCGGCGCGTCCCCGACGCCCAGGCGTTCGCCGCGCGACTTCACCTGGTGCTCGGATTCCTCGCCCGAGCTGTAGAGCACCGGGCCTGTCGAACGCGCGAACGCGGCGGCGGCCTGCAGCAGCAGCGTGGACTTGCCAATCCCCGGTTCGCCGCCGAGCAGCACGAGGGAGCCGGGCACGATGCCGCCGCCGAGCACCCGGTCGAACTCCTCGATGCCGCTCGAAAGCCGCGGCGCGTCCTCCATCCGGATGTCGGCGTAGAGCCGCGCGCCCGACCCGCCCCCGAGCGCGTAGCGCGCGGGACCCGCCGGCGCCGCGGGTTCGGCCACCCGCTCTTCGACCAGCGTGTTCCAGGCACCGCACTCGGCGCACCGCCCCATCCACTTCGGGGCCTGCGCGCCGCATTCCTGGCACACGAAGAGGATTCGGGGCGGCTTGGCCATCGGCGCTCAGGGCCGATTATATCGCCGCTCGATTCGTGACCCGAGGCGGCAGAGCACCTCGTACGGGATGCTGCCGATCCACGACGCCATCTCGGCGACGGTGATGCGGTCGCCTCCCTGCTCGCCGAGGAACACGACCTCGTCGCCGGCGTAGACGGGGCCGCTCGACGCGTCGATGGCCAGCATGTCCATCGAGACGGCGCCGACGATCGGCACCCGGCGGCCGTTCACCAGCACCTCGCCGCGCCCGCCGAGACGCGTGTCGAGGCCGTCGGCATAGCCGGCGGGGACGGTGGCGATGCGGCGCGGCGCGTCGGCCACGTAGCGGGCGCCATAGCCCACGCTCTCGCCCTGGCGGATGTTCTTCACCGCGACCACGCGGCTGCGCAGCGAGAGCGCCGGGCGCACCGCGAGCACCCCGGAAAGGGCCGCCGGTGCAAGGCCGTAGAGGAGGAGCCCGGGCCGGACGGCGTCGAACCACGTGGCGGGGTCGCGCAGCAGCGCCGCGCTGTTGGCAGCGTGCACGGTGGCCGGGACGACCCCGCGCGAGGCCAGCGTCGCGCGCGCCGAGGCAAACCGCTCCAGCTGAAGGTCGAAGAGCGGGTGGGCGAGATCGTCGGCCGTTGCGAAGTGAGTGTAGACGGCGGCGCAGCGGAGGTTGGGGGCGGCCAGCAGCTCGGGCAGCGTCCGATCGAGGTTGTCGTGACGAAATCCGAGGCGGTTGAGCCCCGTGTCGATCTTGAGGTGGTACTCGAGCACCTGGCGGTGGCGTTGGGCGGCCGCCTGCAGCGCCTTGCCGGCGCCCGGCGTGGAGCAGGTCGGCGTCAGGCCGTACTCGAACAAGCCGTCGAGGTCGCTGACGCTGAGCGCGCCGAACACCAGGATCGGCACCTGGACGCCGGCCTCGCGCAGCGCGATGCCTTCCTCGATGTCGGCGCAGGCGAGCATCGTCGCGCCGGCGCGCTCGAGGGCCAGGGCAACCGGCCCGGCCCCGTGCCCGTAGGCGTTTGCCTTGACGACCGCGACGATCGCGGGAGGCCGGCGGCCGGCCGGCGTCCGCGCGGCGAGGAACGCCTCGATGGCGCGGAAGTTCGACTCGAGGGCACCGAGGTCGACGTGCGCGAAGGTACAGCGGATCACGGCGACCGTCCCTACGCGCTTCTCGGGTCGTAGTTCTCGAACCGCGTGCGCTCGCGGATGAACGCCAGCTTGACGGTGTCGGTCGGGCCGTTGCGCTGCTTGGCCACGATGATCTCCGCGACGTTCTCGTTCTCCCCCGGCTCCTTGTTGTACACGTCCTCCCGGTAAATCAGGAAGACGACGTCGGCATCCTGCTCGAGGGCACCCGACTCGCGGAGGTCGGAGAGCTGCGGGCGGTGGTCGGAGCGCGACTCGGGGGCGCGGCTCAACTGCGAGAGGGTGAGGATCGGGACGTTCAGCTCCTTGGCCAGCCCCTTCAGCGAGCGCGAGATCGCCCCCAGCTCCTGGGTGCGGTTGTCGAAGCGGCCGCGCCCCTGCATCAGCTGGATGTAGTCGATCACGAGCAGGTCGAGGCCGTGCTCCGAGGCGAGGCGCCGCGCCTTCGCGCGCATCTCCAGCACGCCAATCGACGGGGTGTCGTCGATGTACACCTTGGCCTGGCCCAGCACGCCCAGGGCGGTCGTCAGCCGGCCCCAGTCGTCGCGGCGCAGGAACCCGGTGCGCAGCGCGTGGCCGTCGATCTGCGCCTCGGAGGAAAGCATGCGGAGGAACAGCTGCTCTTTCGACATCTCGAGGCTGAAGATCCCGACCGTCTTCTTCGCGTGCGTCCCGACGTGCTGCGCGATGTTGAGCGCGAAGCTCGTCTTCCCCATCGACGGGCGCGCGGCGACGATGATGAGGTCGCCCCGCTGGAGCCCCGAGGTCAGCTGGTCGAGGTCGTGGAACCCGGTCGGGACGCCCGTGATCAGCTGCTTCTGCTCGTGGGCCCTCTGGATCGCCTCGACGCTCTCCTGGGCGATGTCGTACAGCGAGGTGAACCCCGTGCGCACGCGACCCTCGGCGATCTGGAAGATCGCGTGCTCGGCGCGGTCGAGCACCTCGGCGGCGTCCTGTTCGGCCTGGTACGCCTCGGCGACGATCTGGTTCCCGGCGACGATCAGGCGGCGCAGGATCGCCTTTTCCTTGACGATCCGCGCGTAGTACTCGACGTTGGTCGCGCGGGGCACCCCGTCCACGAGCGAGGCCACGTAGGCAGGCCCGCCCACCGTGTCCAGCTCGCCCGAGCGGGTCAGCTCCTCCTTGAGCGTGACGAAGTCAATCGCCATCCCCCGCTCGGCGAGGTCGATCACGCGCGCGAAGATCCGGCGGTGGGCGTCGCGGTAGAAATCCTCGGGACGCACGATCGCCA
>JARKSS010000488.1 GCA_029974175.1 Vicinamibacterales bacterium | reverse complement strand
GCCACTGGCCCCTGGCCCCTGGCCCCTGGCCCCTGGCCCCTGGCCCCTGGACCCTGGCCCCTGGCCCCTGGCCCCTGGCCACTGGCCCCTGGCACCTGGCCCCTGGCCCTTCAACTCCTGGTCCGCCCGGCCAGATCGATTGCCGGTCCGGGTCTTTTCTCGTAAGTCATTGCGTCTAAAGGATGTTGCTGGAGGCCAAAGCTGTACCGGTGGCTGTAGAGGTGGATACTAGGTATCCAATCATGCCGATAACTGAATACTTGGTAATCGGAGGGTGAGCCTATCCGGGGCGATCCACGCTAGATTGGCGCGCTCTCGAAGCCCAAGCGTCTCATTTTGAGATACAGGCCGCGGCGGGTCAGCCCCAGCGTGCGGGCGGCCTCGGAGATGTTGCCGGCACTGCGGTCGAGCGCGGCCCGGATCATCGACCGCTCCAGGTCTTCCACGGCGGCTGCCAAGGTGATGTCGGGACGGACGGCGGGGAGGCCGGATGTGGCGACGGCCGGCCGCGCCTCTTCGCGAAGCGCCGAGAAGCCCGGCGACAGGTGCTCGACGCCGACGACCCCGCCGGGCGGACTGAGGGCGACCGCCCGCTGGATCTCGTTGCGCAGCTGCCGCACGTTTCCCGGCCACCAGTGCTGCGAGAAGAGGTCGAGCGCGTCGCGGCTCAATTGCACGTCGGGCTTGTTCAGCCGCTCGCAGGCCTCGCGCAGGAAGAGCGCGCACAGGTGGGGGATCTCCTCGCGGCGCTCGCGCAGGGGGGGCACGTGGATGCGGAGCACGGTGAGGCGGTAGTACAGGTCCTCGCGGAACTTGCCCTCGGCCACGCGCTGCTCCAAATCGGCGTTGGTGGCGGCGACCACGCGCACGTCCACGCGCTGCGGCCGCGTGTCGCCGATCGGCAGCACCTCGCCCTGCTCGAGGAACCGCAGCAGCTTCGGCTGCACCTCCAGGGGAAGGTCGCCGATCTCGTCGAGGAACAGGGTGCCGCCGTTCGCCGACCGGATCAGGCCGGCCTGGTCGCTCACGGCGCCGGTGAACGCACCGCGGCGGTGGCCGAACAGCTGGCTGTCGGCCAGCTCGCGCGTCGTGGTGGTGCAGTTGTACGGCAGGAACATCCCGCCGCTGCGCAGCGAACCGGCGTGGATCGCGCGGGCGACCAGTTCCTTGCCGGTGCCGCTCTCGCCGGTGATGAGGACGGTGAGGTCGTTGCCCTGAAGGCGCTGGATCTGTTCGACCACGCGCGCCATCGCGGCGCTCGCGCAGACGAACCCCGGCAGGATCGTGTCCAGCGAACGCAGCGCCGCGCGTTCGGCCGGCTGCGCGGCTCGATCGCGGCTGCCGCACAGCTCGAAGCCCTGTCGCGCCACCGCGGCGATCATCCGCAGGCGCCGCGCCGTGATCATCCCGATCGGGCGCGAGGAGGCGACGACGCCGAGCCGCAGGTCGTCGCCCTCGTGGCCGAGCGACTCGGTGCGCATCTCGCCGCTGCCATAGGCGCCCCCCCGTCCCGCCGATCGCGCGAGGGCGAGCGCCGCGTCGGCGTCGCAGCCGGCGCTCGCGACGATGCGAACGTCGCCCGAGGGTGAGTGCAGGAAGACCGCGGCGCAGTCGGCCGCCGCCGCCTCGAGCAGCGCCGACGCCGTCTCGAGGGCCAGCAGGTCGGGCATCACCGCCGCGTCCACCAGGCGCCGCACGATCACGTCGTCGGCCTCGCCCGGGGCGGCGAGGTACTCGCCGGTCGTGGCCGCCGGCCGCGGCGCGGCCTCCGAGCGGGCGGCCGCGAGGTCGGGTTCCGCGCCGAGGGCCTCGAACACGGCCAGGGCCTCGCGCAGGTGCCGGTCGGCCGCCGACCGCGCGCCGACCCGCGAGACGAGGCGCCCGAGGGCCAGCCGGCTCAGCGCCCCCTGGTAGCGCTCGCCGAGCAGGTCGAACACGCTCGCACTTTGCGCGAGGTCATGGTACGCGTCGGTGGTCTGCCCCCGGTGCAGGTGCACGCCGGCGCGCAGGCGCAGGTATTCGCCCCACACACCGGGCATCAGGCGGGGGTCGAGCCGAGCCGCGACGACCGCCAGGCGGCGCTCGGCTTCGTCGAGCCGCTTCCCGGCCAGGAGGGCTTCGCAGGCGAGCAGCTCGGCCTGCATGACGTCGGCGGGCGGCGCGCCGGGCGACGCCGACACGTCGGAGGCCCGCTCGATGGCGCCCTCGCGGTCGCCGCGGCGCAGCGCGAGCCGCGCCGCCAGCAGGCGCAGCGACCAGTCGTACCAGCGGCTGGCCTGCTCGCCGTAGGTCCCGTAGGCCTCGCCGGCCCGGGCCAGCCATTCTTCGGCCTCGTCGTAGCGTCCCCTGATCAGGTGAATCTGCGCCAGCGTGTCGTACACGGCGCCGGTCGTCTCGCGCGCCTGCACCGGCGTCCGGACATCGAGCGCCCGCCGCAGCGCCCGCTCGGCCCGGGCCAGGTCGCCGAGCCGCACGCAGACCTGTCCGAGCGTCGCGAGCGCCACGGCGAGGCCGTGCAGCGAGCCGGCATGCTCGTGGAGGGCGACCGCGCGCTCGGCCAGCGCCAGCGCCTGCTCGTGGCGATGGCGCATCATCTCCACGTTGGCCTGGTTGCCGCACACCAAGGCGAGCACGTCCTCGACCTGCGCCGCCGTCGCCAGCTGCTCGGCCTGCCGAAGCGCCGCCATCGCTTCGTCGCAGCGGCCCGACTGCGCGAAGCTGATTCCCGCGAGCGAGTGGGCGAGCGCGACGTGGCGGCGATCGCCGGCCGCGTGCAGTGCGGGCACGGCCTTGGCGATCTCCTCGCGCACGATGGCGGGATCGCCGAGCTGCCGGTAGCAGACCGCCAGCTCGTAGTGGGCGAGGCCGATGGCGCGGGAGTCGAGCGCGAGTTCCGCCTGCTTCAGCGCGCGCCCGAGCAGGCCGATCGCGCGTGACTGGTCGCCGCGGACGGCCGCGAGCCGGCCGTGCAGGCGCCAGAGCGCCGACAGCGTCGAAGGCGGGATCCGCTCGCGCAGCACGTCGGGCGCCCGCCCGAGCACCGCCGCAGCCTGCTGCACGTCGTCGCGCTGCAGGTGCGCCTCGGCCAGCGCGCACCGGATGTCGAGCTCGTCCTCGCGCCTCAGCGCGGGCAGCGCGCTCGCCTGCGCGAGCCAGTCGATGGCCTCTGCGGCTCGGCCGCGTTGCAGCGCTGCCGAGGCTCGCGCCATCGTCGCGGCCAATGGCTGGGCAGGCACGGCGGAGAGTATAACGCGCCTTTCCGACCGTGAATCCGCGGCGCCGTCTGCAATGACGCATTGCAGATCCGTGCGGCGTCACGGTGTTGGCCCTTGCGTGTCAAGGGCTTCCGGGGCGTCCGCCGCCCCGCCGAGCTGACCGTGGCACCCCCCTTGCTCCCTCACCGGGCGGGCAAATCAGTGAGAGAAGGCGCGGAGCGTACCCCCATGGTGACGCCGCGCCGCGCCCGGCATAAATGGCCCTCATGGTGGCCGGGCTTGGAACGGAACACAGGAGGATACGATCGATGGTTTCACGAACGCGTCTCTTCGCGGCTGGACTGGCAGCCGCGGGCCTGATGGCCCTGCCGAGCACGCCGGCGGCCCAGAGCAGCACGACAGGGCAGTCGGCCCCGCCGAGCGCGCAGCAGTCGCCGAGCCAGAGCCAGAGCCAGAGCCCCAGCTACCACCTGCAGCAGGCGGAACGGGTACTCGACGAGGCCTGGCGCACGTACGGGGAGGGAGCCAGCGGCTCTTCCTCGATGAGTGGTACCGGCACCACCGGCAGCACGAGCGGATCGACCACGGGGTCCACGACCGGTTCGACCAGCGGCCAGTCGGCCTCGTCATCGTCCGACTACAAGGCGCAGCTCCGCGACATCCGCGACGACTTCCAGTCGCTCAAGAAGGCGTGGGAGCAGTCGCAGGGGAGCGGCACCAGCGGCACGACGGGCAGCACCAGCGGCACCACGGGGACGACCAGCCAGAGCGGGTCGCAGTCGTGGATGACGTACTACACGCAGATCAACCAGGCGCTCGATCGCCTCAACGTGCCCAAGACCTCCGCCGGCACTTCGGGCACCTCGGGGTCGTCGATGAGCGGCACCACCGGCGGCAGCGAAACGGGGAGCACCTCGGGCAGCTCTTCGACTTACGGGCAGTCCGGGAGCCAGAGCGGGGCGGCGCCTGCCGGGCTGATTACCAAGCTCGGCGAGTTCCGCAAGCACCTCGACAGCTTCCACCGCTCGGCGATGAGCGGCCGCTCGGGCAGCCCGTCGGCGTCGGCGACGGGGACCTCGGGCATCAGCTACGCCGTGGGCACGGGCATGAACGCACAGTCGCAGTCCACCTACGGTCAGTCCAGCCAGACCGAGTCGCCTGACAAGGCCAAGAAGCACTTCGAGGAAATCGAGGACATCCTCGACCGCGCCCTTGGGCCGTCGGGCAGCAGCGGCGCCACGGGGACTTCGGGCACGACGCCGTCGGTCAGCGGGACGTCGGGATCGGCCATGGTGTCGATCAGCCGCACTGACCTCGAGAAGCTTCGTCGCGAGGTCCAGCAGCTCAAGCAGCTGTTCGACGAGCGTCGCTAGAAGGCTAGAGGAGCGAGAGCAGTTCCACGCTCGCGGCCAGCCGGGTGGTGGCAATGACCCACCGCCCGGTGTTTTCGATAGATACGGCGATCGACGGGCGGGCCTCGAACGACCCGCCCCGTTGTCTCCCGCGATTCCAGAGACGTCCAACTCCGCGACCCCCGACTCCCTGACTCCCGAATCCTGATTCCTGAATCCTGATTCCCGATTCGCGCTAGAGCCCGATTCCCCAGCGCAATGCCAGTTCGCGGACGTTCAGCAGCATCAGGATCGGCACGCCCTGCTCCGCAAACCAGGCGGTGACACCACGCGTGCCTCTCAGGGCGCGGCCCGTGACGAAACCGGTTCCCACTCCAAGGATGGCTGGCGAGTGCCCCATGCTGGCTTCCGCCCCCCCCACGTTCACGTAGAGCGCGATGGGCGCGCCGGCCGACGCACGCCGGTAGGCGCGGAGACGCAGGCTGACGGCCTCCTCGAAGCTGGCTGGACGAAGGGCGGGCACACCGAGCCGGGCGGCTGCCGCCTCGCTAATCCGGTTGGCGAGGGCGCGGCCCTCGCCGGGCAGGTCGGCCGCGGCATCGGCCGTGCCGCCCGCCGTCACCGCGATGCTCGCGCGGCGGATCACGCCGCGTTCGACGAGCATCGCCTCCATCTCGGGCCAGGTGAAGCCGGGCTCGTTCGCTCCCCACGTCGAAGCGGTCACCGACGACACCGCGAGCAGCCGCACGCCGAGCGCGTCGCAGGCCGCGGCGAGCGCCAGGTTCAGGCCGGGAAAGGATCCGGAAAGCGACGCTGCGACCACGCTGCCGGGGCCGATGCCCTCGGCGGCGAGACGCTCGGTCAGCACCCCCGCCCACGCGGGACGCGTGGAGAGGCGCTTGGCCTCGAGGCTTCCAAGTGTCGTGACGAGAGGCGTGACCTCCTGGCCGACCAGGCCGCTGGGATCGGCGAGGGCGCTGGTGCCCATCGCCTGGATCTTGGCCTGGCGTATGAGGTCGCGTGCGTGGCGCATCGCGCGCTCGGCACGTGCCGCGCGCTCCCCGAGATCGGCGATCGAGCCCACGCCGGGAGCTGACAGCAGTCTCGGTGCGCGCAGGGGAGTCGGTACGACCAGCGAGATGGCTGCCACCGCCAGCGATGCCGCGAGGCCCAGCGCGGCGGCGCGGCGGGGATCGGGCCTCCACCACCCGCGCCGCGGGACGAACAGGGGGGCCTCAGACATACGCGATCAGCACCAGGAGGACCCGCACGCACGCGGCGGCGAGCAGCGTGATCCCGATCGTAACCCACGGCCCCTGCGACAGCGCCGTGTTGGCCACGAGCCCGGGCACGATGAAGCCGACGGCACGCAGCTCCGGCGTCTCGACCGGCAGCAGCGGCACGAGCCGCGCGAAGGCGAGGTTCAGGACGAACCCCGTGAGGATGGTGACCCCGAAGCGCCGGCGCCCGTAGAGCACGACGAACCTCGCGATGCCGAACCGCACCGCCGCCCAGGTGACCAGCGCCACCAGGATGGTCGCGATCAGGCGCGCGGGGCGATCCAGGTAGAGCGCCAGGTATCCGGGGGCCACCAGGCCCGCCGACGCGAGGCCCAACGCCTCGGTGAACAGGAGGCTGATCGCGATGCCGAGGCCGAGGGCGAGTTCAACCACGGCGTCCAGCCTCCGCGAGAACGCGGCCCACGTCGAGCCCGCGGGTGTTGCCGCAGAAGAGCACGCAGGCAGCCTGCCGCGCCGCGAGCCAGCGGCCCAGCGCACGCGGCGCGACGAAGCAGGTTTCGAGCGTGCCCCGCCGCCGCGTCGCCTCGCGCCAGAGCGTCAGCGGCGGGCGCGACCCCGTGATCACGAGCGTGCCGGAGCGGGACACAATGCCCGGATGGCGGAGGAACGTGAGCAGGCGGGGTCCCCGATCGTCGCGATGGTTGTACACGGCCACCACCCGGCCGGCGTCGAGCGCCGTCGGAAGGAGCTGCTCGAGCGAGACCGGATCGTTCGCGGCGGTGGCGTCGATCCAGCCGCCGTGCTCCACGCCGGAGCGAACGGCGCCCGGGTCGCGCGGGAAGGCGGCAAAGCCACGCCGAGACACCTCGTCGGGCACCCCCAGCTCTCGCAGCACGGCCAGGGCCGTTCGCTCGTTCTCGGCCAGCCAGCCGCCGCTGCCGACCTCGGCTGTCACCACCCGGGCGCCGGCCAGTGTGGCGCGGCCGGCGAGCAGCTGCGACGCGGCGCAATCCCCGGTCACCAGGACGCCGCCCCGCGGGATCGTGTTCGCGAGGCACGCGGCGATTGCCGCCTCGTCGCCTCCCATGATCTCGACGTGGTCCGGCCTGATGTTGGTGATCACGCCGATGGTCGCCCGCAACATCCGGTGTTCCGAGATCCACTGCAGCTCGGGGTCGAGGGCCATGCATTCGACGATCACGGCCCGGGCCCCGGACCGCCTTGCTGCCCTGAGGACCTGGAATTGCTCGCGGATGGAAGCCGGGCTCCTGCGCCGGATCGTCCGCTCGGAGCCGTCGGGCAGAAGCAGCCGCGGCGCCGTCCCGGTTGTCTTGGCCACCGCGGGCACGGCTGCCTCGCGAAGCGCCGACCAGATGAGCCGCGTGACCGTGGACTTCCCCCTGGTGCCGTTCACGTGGATGCGGATGGGGATCGCACGCCAGGCACGGTCGCGCGCGTGCCGCTCCCAGAGGCCCAGGCCGAGCAGCATCCCGAACGCGACGAGCAGCGGAATCAGCGGTGGTATCACGGGCTGCTAGCGCTTGTAGACAGCGCTCACCGCTCCCCCCACGCCGGTGACCCGATCGACCTGGACGACCGGCGTGCCCTTCGCTGCGGCGAGCTTGTGGAACAGCTTGTCGGCGTTCCCGGCGGCGACCACCACGATGTAGTCGGCCAGCGGAACCGTGAGTTCGATCAGCTGGTTCGAGGCCTTGTCCCGGCGCGCCTGTCCCCCGGTGTGGACGAGCAGCACACCGATCCCGGCCTCGCGTGCCGCCTGCAGCACCGCCTTGACCCGGGCCAGTTCGGTCGGAAGATCGACGCCAGCCGCGGCGAGCGCCTCGGGCGTCGTTCCGACGACGACGATCAACGTTTTTCTGCCGGCCAGGTCGGCAATGCCCGCCGCCGGCTGGTAGTCGAGGCCGAGCTGATACTGCGTGTTCAGCGCCAGCTTGACGATGGCGGCGTCGGCCCCCTGACCGGCCGAGGTGATGAGGCCGGGGGGAAGGAACGAGGGCTGCGCCGTTGCAGGCGCCGATCCGGTGAGGACGGCCAGGCCGAGCGCGGCGAGGAAGTTCCGCATGGGCACAAGGATACCGGATGATCGCCGCGGCCGGACCGCCGCCTCCCCGAGGTTCCCGGAAGGCTCGGCCGGTACGTGCTATCATTACAGTTTCCAGGGCCCACCGAGGAGAGTGGAATGGACGTTCAGTACTACCGGGACGCGCTGGTCCGCAAACGGGACGAGATCCTCTCGTCGGGCGGGATGAAGCCTCTGCAGACCGACACGAACAGCCGGCAGGGCGATCTCGCGGATCAGGCCAGCGGGAACAACGAGGTCCACATCCAGCTCAAGCTGAAGCAGACCGACGCGAAGATCCTGCAGGCGATCGACGAGGCTCTCACCCGGATCGAAAAGGGCACCTACGGCATCTGCCGCGACTGCGGCGAGCCGATCGCCACGGCCAGGCTCGAGGCGATCCCATGGACACGGGTCTGCAAGACTTGCAAGGAAAAGCAGAGCGCGTGAAACCCTCCGAGCTCCTGGCTCTGCTTCTCGAGTTCCACGCCGAGAAGGCCGAGCTGTACGGGCGCCACGTCGCGGTCGCGCGGGTCGCGTCAGACTACGACGTCAACAATGCCTACCAGTACGTGATCGCGCGCGAGCAGCAGCACCTCGAGTGGCTGCGCGAGGCCATCCTCGATGCTGGCGGGGAAGTGCCAGCGGTTGCCGAGCCGGAGGAACCGGGCAGGCCGCGCGATGCGGACGCGCTCGGTGAGCTGGTGCGGGCCGACGCCGGCTCACTGAGAACGGCTGTCGACAAGTGGCGCCCCCGCCTCTCGGGCATCACGCACGCCCGGCACCGGAGGATGCTCGAGCTGACGCTCGGCGAGATGCTCGAGCAGGCCCGCTTCTTCGACCAGGCCGCGTCGGGCCGTCTCGACCTGCTGGGCCGCCGGACTGGCGGCCCCAGGACGCCGGGCGTCGTCGTCGCTTCCCGCTGGCCCGCATGAGCCGGCTCGTCAGGGTGGCGATCGCCCTGGGCAGCAACGTCGGCGACCGTCGCGCGAACCTGGGGGCGGCCGCCGTCCGGCTCGAGTCGCTCCTCCGCGAGTCGCGGACTTCGTCCTTCGTCGAAACCGACCCCGTCGGCGTCGGCTCGCAGCCGAAGTTCCTCAACGCCGCGATGACCGGCCTGGCCGCGCTCGATGCCCGTTCGCTGCTCGAGGCGCTGCTGGCGATCGAACGGGAGGGCGGGCGCGAACGCCCGTTCCCGGGTGCGCCCCGCACCATCGACCTCGACCTGATCCTCTACGGGGACGCGCGCCTCGACGAGCCGGGCCTCGTCGTGCCGCATCCGCGCTTCCGGGAGCGGCGTTTCGTGCTCGAGCCGCTCGCCGAGATCGCCCCAGGCCTGATCGATCCGGTGACCGGAAAGACGGTGCAGGAGCTGCTGCAGCGGCTGGCAGGGCGCTGAAAGAAGCAGCCTGAACAGCTTCCGGCCCCTGCGCCCGGCCTCTACTTCTTCACGTACACCATCTTCCGCTCGCCGCGCGGGGTAGCGGTCACGATCATCAGCTCGTTGCCGCCCGCTCCAAGGCTCCAGGTCTCGGTGGTCTCCATGGTGCCATTCGGAGTGTCGCGCACCGTCTTGATGACCAGCTGTTCACCGTTCCAGGAGGCGGTGCTCTTCGAGGTCATCGGCCCCATGGCGTTGGTGCTCTCGCTGCCATCGAGCTTGTAGGCCATCGTCATCGTCCGCTCGCCGCGGCTGATTTCGCGGACCAGTTCGGTGGCCGTCTGCCTGACGGTCATCGGGCCGGCAGGGCCAGGTCCTCCGGGTCCGCCAGGGCCGCGCCCCCCGGGCCCGCCGCCCATGACGCTCCTGGCCGGGTCGAGCGTCCAGGTTCCCGAGAAGTCGGGCCTGGCCTGGGCGAACGCGATGGCGGTGACGGCCAGGGCCAGCACCGCGGTGCAGCATGCCGCTTTTCTCATGGGTCCTCCTCGGTGTTCTCGCGGGACGCCTGTGCCACTGCTCACAGGCTACTCGTATCGAAGCGCCTCGATCGGGTCGAGCGCCGACGCTTTGCGTGCCGGGTAGAAGCCGAAGAAGATGCCCGTCGCCGCGGCGAACCCGAACGCCACGCCGACGGCCTGGGGCGTGATGAAGGTTGGCCACTCGAGGAACCGGGTGAGCCCTCTCGACACCCCGTATCCAAGGCCGATGCCGATGAAGCCGCCGAGCAGGCTGATGACGATGGCCTCGACGAGGAACTGCGTGAGGACGTCCCGGCCGCGTGCGCCGATGGCGAGGCGCAGGCCGATCTCGCGCGTGCGCTCGGTGACCGAGACCAGCATGATGTTCATGATCCCGATCCCGCCCACCAGCAGCGACACGCCGGCGATCGAGGCCAGCAGGGCCGTCATCGTGCGGGTGGTTTCGGTGCGCATCGCGGCGATGTCCTCGAGCGTCCTGACCATGAAGTCGTCGCTCTCGTCGGGCTGGATGCGGTGGCGCGCCCGGAGCAGCGCGGTGATGTCCTCGGCGACCTTCTTGATGTGGTCGGCCGAGGCCGCCGACACGGTGATGTTCTGGATGTAGGTGATGCCGCGGAACTTCTTCTGGATGGTCGTGTAGGGGGCGAAGACGACGTCGTCCTGGTCCTGTCCCATGGCCGACTGGCCGCGGCTGGCCATCACGCCGATGACCTTGAACGGCTGGTTCCGGATGCGGATCACCTGCCCCACCGGGTCGGTGCCGTCCGGGAAGAGCATGTCGCGGACGGTGGTGCCGATGACGCAGACCTTGGCCGCGCTGGCGACGTCGGCCGGCGTGAAGAAGGAGCCGCTCTCGGTCGCCCAGGCCCGGATCAGCGGCAGCTCGACGTCGGTGCCTTGCACGCGTGAGAACCAGTTCTGGTTGCCGGCGACGATCTGCGCCCCCTGGTCCACTCCCGCCGCGACGTACTGGACCCCGGGCACTTCGTTGCGGATGGCCTCGGCGTCCTCGGGCATCAGCGTGTTCGACGCGCCGGCGCCCATGCGCACGCCGCCGGTCGTGAAGTTGCCGGCGTTCACCATGATGACGTTGGTGCCGGCCGAGGCGATCTGCTGCTCGATCGACTGCGAGGCGCCGTTGCCGAGGGCCACCATCGTGATCACCGCGCCCACGCCGATGATCATCCCCAGCATGGTGAGCATCGTCCGCATCTTGTTGCGGTTCAGGGCCTTGAGCGCGATGCGGAAGGTCATCACGATCGACATGTCGGTCCTCGTCCTCCCAGCCGCCTGCTAGACCGCCACCGGCGGCAGCGCCGCCATCTCCTCGGCGGCGATGCGGCGGCGGGTGATCTTCTCGTCGCTGACGATGTGGCCGTCGCGGAAGCTGACCATCCGGGTGCCGTACTCCGCGATGTCACGCTCGTGGGTGATCAGCAGCACCGTGATGCCGCGCTCGGCGTTCAGTCGCTGGAAGACGTCCATCACCTCGATCGACGTGCGCGTGTCGAGGTTGCCGGTCGGCTCGTCGGCGAGCAGGATCGACGGGTTGTTGATGAGCGCCCGCGCGATCGCGACCCGCTGCTGCTGCCCGCCCGAGAGCTGGTTGGGGTAGTGGTGCGCCCGATCCTCGAGCCCCACGAGCCGCAGCGCCTCCATCGCCCGCCGGTGGCGCTCGGAGGTCTTCGAGGGGCGGCCGTTGTACAGCAAGGGCAGCTCGACGTTCTCGATCGCGGAGGTGCGCGACAGGAGGTTGAAGCCCTGGAAGACGAAGCCGATCTGATGGTTCCGGATCGCGGCCAGCTCGTTCCGGCTCAGGCGCGAGACGTCGCGCCCGTCGAGGAAGTACTGCCCCGACGTCGGCCGGTCGAGGCAGCCCAAGATGTGCATGAAGGTGGACTTGCCCGAGCCCGAGGGGCCGGTCACCGAGACGAACTCGCCGGCCTCGACGTCGAGGCTCACGCCCCGCAGCGCGCGAACCTCGATGTCGCCAACCTGGTAGACGCGGGTCAGGTCCCGGACAGAGATGACTGGCATAGCCGCTTGGCCTCGCCCTTCTATCGCCGGAAGCCTGGCGGCGGCCCGCCCCGCTGCTGGATGAGCGGAGACCCGCTGGTCCCGCGGCCCTGCACCTGGGTGCCGCCGATCTGGACGGCGGCGACCAGCTCTTGGCCTTCCTTCAGCTCTCCCTCGATCAGCTCGGTGTTCTGCCCGTCCGAGATGCCCAGCCGCACCGGGATCGGTCCCTTGATCTGCTTCTGGCCGCTGAGCCAGAGCCAGACGCGGCCGAAGCTGGTCGTGGTGGGCAGGGGGCCGAACAGCGAGTCGATCGTGGTGGAGCCCGCCGCCACCATGGCAGGCACGGCTCCCTGCTCCGGCGCCTGACGCGGACGGCCGGCCGCACCGGCGGGCGGCGCGTCGAGTTCGATGCCCCGCTCCTTGAGCCTGGCCAAGAATTGCTGGCGCTCGGCCTCGGGCATCTGCTTCAGCCGCTCCATCATCCGGGCGCGGCGCTCGGGGTCGTTGGAGTCGAACCGGCGGTCGCCGCCACCGCGCTCCCCGGGCGGCGCGGCAAGCCCCGGCCTTGGCGTACCGGCGGCCGCCCCGGCGCTCGTCGTCGCACCCGGCCTCGTCTCCGGCCGTGGCTCGGTCCCGGCGGCCTGACTGGCGGGAGGCTGGCTCGCACCGGCCGGCGCGGCCCCCGTGCCGCCCGCCATCCGGCCCCGCGGCCCGCGTGGCTGGTTCAGGTCCGGCGGCACCTCCTGGCGGAGCGCCTGGAAGATCTCCGCGCTGGGGCGGAACCGTACGGCGGCATTCGGGACGCGCAGCACGTTGCTGCGCCGTGCGATCTCGATCTGCACGTTGGCCGTCATCCCAGGCTTGAGCTTCAGCGAAGGGTTCGGCACGTCGATCACCGTGCCGTAGGTGACGACGTTCTGCACGACGATCGGCTGGAGGCGGACCTGCGACACGGTGCCGGTGAACTCCTCGGTGGGGTAGGCGTCCACGCGGAAGGTGACGCGCTGCCCGGGCCGGATGCGCCCGACGTCCGACTCGTCGATGTTCGCCGTGCACTTCATCTCCGTCAGGTCGGCCGCGATGATGAAGAGGGTCGGCGCGTTGAAGCTGGCGGCGACGGTCTGGCCGATCTCGACGTTGCGCGAGATCACGATGCCGTCGATCGGCGCCGTGATGACGGTGTGTTCGAGGTTGACCTCGTTGGTCCGCAGCGAGGCCTGCGACTGGCTCAGCGAGGCCTGGGCCGACCGGAGCTGCGCCTCGGCCGACTTGACGTTCACCTCGGCGGTCTCGAGCTCCTGCTGCGTGATCAGCTTGCGGCCGCTCAGCTCGCGGGCGCGTTCGAGCTTCGTCCGGGCATCGGCCAGGGTGACCTTCAGGCGCTCGACGTCGGCCTGCGCCCGCACGAGGTTGGCGCGCGCCTGCTCGATCTGCGTCTGGATCATCGTCGGGTCGAGGCGCGCGATGACCTGGCCCTTCCGGACGATGGAGTTGAAGTCGGCGTACAGCTCCTGGATGATGCCCGAGACCTGCGAGCCGACGGTGACCGAGGTGACCGCGTCGAGCGTCCCCGTGGCACCGACGCTTTCGACGATGTCGCCCCGGCTGACGGTGACGGTCGTGACGGTGGGCTCGGGGCCCGGCCTCGTGTAGTAGTACCCCCCGACGGTGGCTGCGACCGCCGCGATGACGGCCAGGGTGATGATCGTCTTCTTCATGGCGCGGGTCTCGAACTACTTCTGCGAGGGCGAACGGGTCCAGAGCGCCTTCCACCCTTCCTCGAACACGGTGTACATCGCCGGCACGAAGACCAGCGTGATCAGCGTCGAGGCCAGCAGGCCGCCGATGACGACGCGGGCCAGCGGCGCCTGCAGCTCGGCGCCCTCGCCGAACCCCAGCGACATCGGCACCAGGCCGAGGACCGTCGTCATGGTGGTCATCAGGATCGGGCGGAGCCGGGTACGCCCGGCCTGCACCAGCGCAGGCCGCACGCCCATGCCGTCGCGCCGGCGCAGCGTGTTGGTGTAGTCCACCAGGAGGATGGCGTTGCTGACGACGATGCCGGCCAGCATGATCACCCCGATGTAGGCCTGCATGCTGAACGGCGTGAACGTCAGCTTGAGCGCGGCCACCACGCCGACGGCGGCCAGCGGGATGGAGAAGAGGATGATGAACGGGTCGCGCAGCGACTCGTACTGCGAGGCCATGACCGCGTAAACGAGGACGATCGCCAGGATCAGGACCATCTGCAGCTGGTTGAAGGCCTTCGCCTGCTCCTCGGCCTCGGCGCCGAAGCCCACCGAGAAGCCCCGCGGCACGTTCATCTGCGGCACCTGTGCCATCACGCGCTCCATCGCCTCGCTCAGCGCGGTCTCCAGCTCGGCGTTGACGTACAGGATCCGCTCCTGGTTCTTGCGCTCGATCTGCACGGGACCGACCTGGGTGCCGATGTCGATCAGGTTCTTGGCCTGCACGACCTGGCCGGCGGCCGTGGTCACCCGGACATCGTCCACCGACACCGAGCGCTCGCGGTCCTCGGGCCGCAGCCGGACGACGATGGGGTACTCGAACCCCCGCTCGCGGAAGTAGGCCGCGGTTGTCCCCTGGATGTTGGTCTGGATGGTGGTGGCGACGTCGGAGAGGCCGAGGCCCAGCAGCGCGGCCTTCTGGCGATCGACGCGGACGGCCAGCTCGGGCCGCCCCTCCTCGCGGCCGATCCGCGAGTCGGCCACGCCCGGCGTCCGGTCGAGGATCGCCTTGGCGCGCAGGCCCAGCGCGCGCGCGTCCTCGAGGTCGTGACCGCGGATCTCGAAGGAGAGGCGCGAGTCGCCGCCGCCGCCGCTCAGCATCCGGGTCATCTGGCGGTTCCCGCCCGTGGCGCGGGTCCGGATGATCACGCCCGGCAGCCCGGAGAGCTCGCGCCGCAGCGCCATCGCGATCTCGTCGCTCGACCGCTTCCGCTGGTCCTTGGGAAGAAGCCGGATGGTGAGATCGCCCCGGTGCGTCGAGTTGCCCATCCACCCGCCGCCGCCGGCCGAGCTCATCAGGTCGACCTTCTCGGGCACCAGCTTCTCGATCATCTGCTCGAGCCGGAGGACGACCGCCTCGGTGCGCTCGATCCGGGTGCCGACCGGCAGCTCCACGTCCACCCGGACCTGGCCCTCGTCGGTCTCGGGCATCAGCTCGAACGGGATCGTGGGCAGCAGCAGGATCGCGACGAGGAACAGGGCGCCGCCGCCCGCGATGACCGTGGGCCGGTGGTGCAGCGCCGTGTCCAGGCCTCGGCGGTAGAGCTCGTCGAGCCACGCGAGCGCCCGCTCGGTCGCCGTGAACATCCGCCCGGTCACCCCGCGCCGCTCTTCGAGCGGCTTGGGCAGCACCAACAGGCGCGAGCAGAGGACCGGGACGATGGTGACCGCGACGAACAGCGACATCAGCAGCGAGAACATCACGACGACGGCCAGCTGCTTGAACATGATGTTCGACACGCCGCTCAGGAACAGCAGCGGCACGAACACCGCGACGTGGGTCAGGATCGACGCGAGGATGGCCGACCACACCTCCTCGCTCCCTTCGATCGCGGCCGTGAAGCGGTCCTTCTTCTTCTCCTCCATGTGGCGGAAGGCGTTCTCGAGGACCACGATCGACGCGTCCACGATCATCCCGACGCCGAGCGCGAGGCCGCCGAAGGTCATCGTGTTCAGCGTGTACCCGGAGAAGTAGAGCAGCGCGAAGGTGCCGATGATCGAGATCGGGATCGAGATCGCGATGATCAGCGTCGACCGCACGTTCCGCAGGAACGCGAAGATGACGAACACCACGAAGACCGCGCCGAGCAGCGCCGCCTCGCGGACCGCGGCGATCGAGTCCTCGATGTAGACCGAGCTGTCGTCGAGGATCAGCAGCCGGATGCCCGGCATCGACGCGTTGATCCGGTCGATCTCCGCGCGCATCGCCGCCGCGACCGCCACCGTGTTCTTGCCCGACTGCTTGGTGACCTGCATCCGCACCCCGGGCCGCCCGTTGATCCGCATCAGCGAGCGCGGGTCCTCGGTCGAGTCCTTCACCTCGGCGATGTCGCGCAGGTAGACCGGCACGCCGTCCCGGGTGAAGACCACGATGTTGCGGATCTGCTCCAGGTTCTCGAATTGCCCCTGGCTGCGGAGCAGGTAGGTCATGTCGCCTTCGTCGATCAGCCCCAGCGGCGTGTTCTGGTTCTCGGTCCGCAGCTGGTTGATGACGCGGTTGACCGAGAGGTTGAGCGCCGCGATCTTCTCCTTCGACAGCTCGACGTGGATCTGCCGGCGCAGCCCGCCGCCGGTGGTCACCGCGGCCACCCCGGGCACCCGCTCCATCCGCGGCGACAGCTCACGCTCGGCGATCTCGCGCAGCGTCACCCGGTCGTAGTCCCCCTCGACCCCGATGCTCATGATCGGCATGCTCGAGGAGTCGAACTTGAAGATCGTCGGCGGGTCGGCGTCCTCGGGCAGGCGTCCCCTGACCCGGTCGATCCGCGTCCGGACGTCGTCGGCGGCCTCGTTCAGGTCGGTGCCCCAGGCGAAGTTCAGGCGGACCGTGCTGCTGCCCTCCGACGAGGTGGAGTTGATCCGCTCGAGGCCGGCGACGGCCGCGACCGCCTGCTCGATCGGCCGCGTCACCAGCTCCTCCATCTCGAGCGGGCCGACGCCCTCGTACCCGACCCGGATGGTAATGCTGGGGTACGAGATCTCCGGCAGCAGGTCGATCGGCAGCCGAGTGAGCGAGATGGCGCCGAGAAGGACAATCACCGCGCTGATCATGAACATCATGACCGGGCGGTGGATGGCAGTGCGGGGGATGCTCATAGACGAAATCCCAATCCCAATCCGAAACTGAATGTCGGTCGCAACGCGCAGGCCGGCCCGTCAGCGCGCGGCCTGGTTGGCGGCCGGGGCCGCCCCGGCG
>JARKSS010000476.1 GCA_029974175.1 Vicinamibacterales bacterium | reverse complement strand
CGGCGCATCCTGTTCAACCTGCGGCCGCGGCTGGAGCGCAACTACTCGGTCAAGGTTCTCGACGAGGCCATCGACACCGCGATCGAGATGTCGCCGCGCTACATGCGCCACCTGCACCTGCCCGACAAGGTGATCGGGTGGCTCGACACCGCTTCGGTCCGGGCCGAGATCGCGCGCAAGTGGGAGGTCAAGGCGCCCGACGTGGTGTCGGTCATCTCGGGCGTGGCCGGCATCCCCGAGGACATGGTGTTCCGCGACGTCACCGACCGATTCAAGGAGATCGAGTCGCGCCTCTCAGAGCGTCTCATCGGGCAGCGGGACGCCATTCGGGCGGTCGCGAACCGGCTGGTGCTCAACAAGGGTCCCCTCAAGGACGGGTTCGACCGCCCCGACGGCGTCCTCCTGTTCCTCGGCCCCACCGGGGTGGGCAAGACCGAGCTGGCGAAGGCGGTCGCCGAGTTCCTGTTCGGCGACGAGCGGAAGATGATCCGCGTGGACATGTCGGAGTACCAGGACGGCATGGTGGCGGTGGACAAGCTCATCGGCATGCCCCGCGGGATCGTCGGCTCGGAACGCGGCGGCATTCTCACCAACCAGCTGCGCGACAACCCGTACACGGTCGTGCTGCTGGACGAGGTCGAGAAGGCTGCGCCGAACCTGCTCACGCTGTTCCTGCAGGCCTTCGACGAAGGCTGGCTCACCGACGGCCGCGGCAAGCGTGTCTACCTGAGTGACGGGATCGTCATCATGACCTCGAACCTCGGGTCCGAGCACTTCCGCAAGCTCACCAACCCGCTCGGGTTCCTGGCACGGGAAGTGGGCGTCGAGCAGGTGCGGGGCGAGGTGATGCGGGAACTCGAGCGCCGGTTCCCCCCCGAGTTCCGCAACCGGGTGGACGAGGTCGTGCTCTTCTCGCCGCTCTCGCGCGCCGAGGTGACCCGCATTGCCGAGAACTACATCGCGGCCGTCGCCCTTACGCTGGAGCGGTCGGGCCGCCGCCTGGTGCTCGGCCCGGGAACGCTCGAGCGCATCGTGGACGAAGGGCACAGCCTGGCGTACGGCGCGCGGTTCCTGAAGCGGGTGGTGGACGACCGCATCAAGCTGCCGATCAGCCAGAGGTGGCACGACGGCGAGGTCTTCTACGCAATGCTCCGTGACGGCGAGGTGGTCGTGGACGTGTCTGCGGGCGCCGAAGGGCTGAAGCTGGCCGCCGGGTGACCGCAGCAAGGCCTGGTGACTACAGCAAGTACGCCAGCGCGAAGCCGACCTGCCCGACGAACATCATGCGGTACATGTGCGCCCAGGAGACGTGGTTCTCTTCGACCGCCAGGTCCTCGGGCCGCCGCAGCATCAGGTAGCAGACGTAGAGGCCGTAGGCCGCCATCGAGGCGCCCAGCAGCTGCAGGAGCCAGAAGTTCCCGGTCAGGATCCCCGCCCACGCTCCGGCGTTGATCATCAGGAACGGAACCACGAACGACGGGGAGATGAGCCACGCCGCCCGGCGGACGCCGTACTGGAGGGGAAGCGTACGGCACCCGCCGAGCGCGTCGCCCTTCATGTCGGCGAAGTCCTTCGTGGTCGTCGCCCCAAGGAGAAACAGGCCGAAGATGGCCCCGATGAACCAGGGCTCCCACCCGAAGGCTGTCTTCACGGTGGACCAGCCGGCGACCTTCAGCAGCGCCCCTCGGGGAATCGCCACCGTGACATTCGCCCAGACGCCGAGCCGCTTCGTGCGGAACGGCGGCACCGAGTAGAGGGCGGTGATGAGGCTTGCCGCAACGAACAACCAGAAGGTGTGGCGGCGCCCTCCCGGGGCGATCGTCCAGGCGAGCAGCCAGGAAACCGCGAAGGCCGCCATCGTGAACGTCCACGCTTCGCCAACCGTCATCCGGCCGCTGGGCAACGGCCGCCGCGGCTTGTTCACGCGGTCGATCTCGAGGTCGTAGATCTGGTTCAGGCCGTTCGAGGCCGCGTTCAGCACGGCGGCGGCAATCGCGCCGACCAGGGGGTAGGCCACCAGGTGCCCCCCCCAGGGCTCGGGTGGCTGCGCGCCAATAGCCGCCACGCCGCCCGAGGCCATCCCGAGCGCGGGGGCGAAAAGCGTGAAGGGGCGGGCGAACTCGAGCCAGGCCGCCGCGCGGGCGCGGCGGCGCACCGGCCTCACCCGGAGATCCATGACAGTGCCACCGCCGCCGCGCCGGCGACGCCGGTGTTGATGAAGTTCAGCATGTCGTTGTCGAGGATACCAGCCGGCTCGAGCGTGGCGGCGAGACCGCTTTCCACGAACGCCCCGAACGTGGCGCCGATCGCGGCAAACCACACCGCGTTGCCGGTGACCAGCCCCAGCGCCGCGGCGAGGCTCGCCAAGGCCAGCGCCGAAACCAGCCCCGCCGCCGTCCCCTCGAGCGAAACGGCACCCGATGTTCCGGGCCTGACCGGCCGCAGCGACGGGAAGAGGAATGTCCGCCGGCCCCAGGCCTTCCCGACCTCGCTCGCCACCGTGTCGCTGGCCCCGGCCGCCAGCGCGGCCACCATCACGAGCAGCGCGGTGTCGCGGTAGGGCGACAGGGCCGCGACCGCCGCAGCCAGGGCCGCCAGGCCCGTGTTAGCGATCGCGTTGCCAGGCCCGCGGCGGCCACCGCGCTCCTCGGCGATCCCGAGCACGGCCTTGCGCGGCAACCCGAGCCTCGTCGAGGCGGTGGCCAGAAGGAACGAGACAGACAACAGCGCCCATCCCGCCAGCCCCGCGAAGGTCAGCACCAGTATTCCAATGATCGCCCCGGCGATCGCCCCCGAGCGGCTGACGGTGCCGGCACGCCATCCGAGCAACGCCACCGGCACGTTGACGGCCACGGCGAGCAGGAATGCTCGCGGCAGCCAGGCGGCCGCGGCGCCCGCCGATTCCGCGTCCATCAATCCAAGCGCGCCGAGGACGATCGCCGCGGCAATCGGCACCGAGATGTTGTCGTCGAGCCCGACGCGCAGCGACTCCACCAGGGCCGCGGCCGCCCCGGCAAGAAACGGCGCCAGCAACACGAACGCCAGCGGCGGCTCGGGCGACACGGCCGGACGGGTCCAGGCGGCCAGGACGACCCCCACCACCCCGCCTCCAAGAGCAAGGGCCAGGCTGCCCTCCAGGGTCTTCCCGGGATTCCAGCTCAGGCGCCGGTGTCCCGCGCGGCGCCCGACGAGGGTGGCGAGCCCGTCGCCGACGGCGAGGATTCCCCAGGCGGCGGCGACGATGTCGGGTCGCCGCGGGAAGGCCAGGATCAACATCAGCACCGACAGGGGGTAGAAAAGGATGCCCAGGGGGTACCCCCGAGCGTGGTCTGAAGGCCGATAGAGGGAACCGCTCCCGAGGCGCGGCAACACCAGCAGGTTGAACAGGAAGGCCGCGGCCGCGCAGAGCGCGGCCTGCCACCAGGCCAGGTAGCGCAGCGCCAGCGCGAAGAGGGCCATCAGCATGTGCACCGCTTGCCGCCGGCTCTCAGAAAAGCTGCTCATCGGAGGATCGCGCCGCGCCAGTACTCCAGCAGATCGCGGAGGGCGTCGGCAAGCGCAATCCGCGGCTCCCACCCGATCTCCTCGCGGATCCGGCGGGGGTTGCCGAGCACCAGCGGGGTGTCGTTCGGCCGCAGCAGCGCCTCGTCCACGCGGATGTCGATCGGCACCCGCGCGAGGGCCGCCAGTCCCTCGAGCACGTCTCCGACGCGCACCGCCCGCCCCGAGCAGACGTTGTAGACGCGGCCTGTTTTTCCGGCGTCGAGCAGCGCCCGGTAGGCCGCGACGATGTCCCGCACGTCGGTGAGGTCGCGTCGGGCGTCGAGGTTGCCCACCCGGAGCTCTCGTGGTCCCCTGCCCGCTTCGGCGAGCGCGATCTGCCGCGCGAAGCTCGCCGACGAGAACGAGGGCGACTGCCGGGGACCGATGTGGTTGAACGATCGCGTGATGACGACCGGGAGGCCCAGCTCGCGCACGGCGTGGACCGCCGCCAGTTCCTGCGCGAGCTTGCTGACCGCGTAAGGGCTCGTGGGGCCGACAGGGTCGTCCTCGCTGATGGCGCGATCCTGGCGGGCGTAGATCAGCGCCGATCCCGACACGAGCGTGCGCGGCGGGGCTGGCAAGGTTGCGAGCGAGGCGAGCAGGTGCCACGTGCCCAGGACGTTGACCGCGAGGGTCGCGGCCGCATCGTCCCACGACGCGCCCACGTGGGCGGCGCCGGCGAGGTGGTAGACCGCCGACGGGGCGACTTCGCGGACCGCGCGCTCCACGCCGCCGCGGTCGAGGACGTCCACCTCCATCCACCGGCACGGGGCACCAGTTGAAAGGGGAGGCGGCGCCTCACCCGGGCGCCGCCAGGCGACAACAGGGATGCCAGCGGCGCCGAGCAGGTCGAGGAGGTGACTGCCCGCAAATCCCGCCGCACCGGTGACAAGGACCGAGGTACTCACCGCCCGCCGTATTGCCGCTCGTAATAGCTGCGGAAGGCGGGGTCCCCCTCCTTGATCGGCCGCCACCACCACTCGTTGGTGCGATACCAGTTGACCGTGGCCGCCAGGCCGGCCTCGAAGGGGACGGCCGGTTTCCAGCCGAGGCTTCGCAGCTTCGAGGTGTCGAGGCAGTACCGGCGGTCGTGGCCTGGGCGATCGGGCACTCTCTGGATGAGGCTCTCGGGCCGGTCGACCAGTGAGAGGATCCGGCGCGTGAGTTCGGCGTTCGGGACGAGGTTCCCCCCGCCGATGTTGTAGACCTCGCCCGCCGTCCCGCGCTCGATCAGCAGTTCCAGGGCGCGGCAGTGATCCTCGACGTGCAGCCAGTCGCGCACGTTGAGGCCGTCACCGTAGAGCGGCACGGGCAGGCCGTCCATCGCGTTGGTGACGAACAGCGGGATCAGCTTCTCCGGGAACTGGCGCGGCCCGTAGTTGTTCGACGCGCGGGTCACGATGACCGGGACGCCGTAGGTGGCCCAGTAGCTGTACGCGAGGCGGTCCGCGCCCGCCTTGCTCGCCGCGTACGGGTTGCGAGGACGCAGCTCGTCGGTCTCGCGGCTCGCCCCCTCCGGGACGCTTCCGTAGACCTCGTCGGTCGAGATCTGCACGAAGCGCCGCAGCCGGGGTGCCGTGCGCGCCGCCTCGAGCAGCACGAACGTGCCGTACACGTCGGTGCGGATGAAGTCGCCGGCGGCCTGGATCGAGCGGTCGACGTGCGTTTCGGCGGCGAAGTGCACGACAATCTCGGCGCCCTGGACGAGAGGGCCCACCAACTCCGGGTCGCAGACGTCGCCCCGCACGAAGCGGTGGCGCGGGTGGTCGAGCACTTCCCGGAGGTTCTCGAGCCGCCCGGCATAGGTCAGCTTGTCGAGGGTCGTCACGCGCCAGTCCTCGTGCGCCAGGGCCGAGCGCACGAACTGGCTGCCGATGAACCCCGCGCCGCCGGTGACCAGGACTTCAACCATCGCGCCGGCTCCAGTCGTAGGGGAGCGTGCCGTGCGGCTCGAGACGGTACTCGTCGGGGTCGTCGTACCGGTACGGCTCGGTGGGCGTGTTGACGACGAGGGCCGGCTCGGTGCCGATGCACTTCCAGCCGTGGTAGACGAGCGGAGGGACCTGGACGAGCACCGGGTTCAGCGTGCCGATGCTGAACTCGTTGATCGCCCCCTCGGTGGGGGAGCCGGGCCGCGTATCCACCAGGACCAGCTTGACCATCCCGTGCACGCAGGCGAAGTTGTCGGTCTGGTGCTTGTGGTAGTGCCAGGCCTTCACCACCCCGGGGTAGGTCGCCGAGACGTAGACCTGCCCGAAGCGCTCGAAGAGGCCGGCCTCGTCGGCGCGCAGGATCTCCATCAGCCAGCCGCGGTCGTCCGGAATGACCTTGAGCGCCTTGGTCTTGACGCCGTCGATGCGCGGCTGCTTCCCCGCCGGGACGTAGGGTGCGGGCTCCTTTACGGTGTCGTTCACCATCTGATCCCAACCTCCGAGTTGTCGCCCAGCATGAAGCGGTAGGCCGACGGTTTCACGGGCATCCGGTGGATGCGGACGTTCTTGCCGATCAGGCTGTCTTCGACGCGGCTCGCCAAACCGCAGATCTCTGACCCCTCGAGAACGATGCTGTGCTCGATCTCGGCGTCGCGCACTTTCACGTCGCCCATGATCGAGGTGAACGGCCCGATGTAGGCCTGCGTGATCCGGGCGCCGGCGCCGATGATGACCGGCCCCCGGATGACCGACCGCTCGATCACGGCGCCCCGCTCGATGACGACCTTGCCCTCGATCCGCGACTCCTCGTCCACCTCTCCTTCGACACGCCGCTGGAGCGTGTCGAGGATCAGCCGGTTCGCCTCGAGCAGGTCTTCGAGCTTCCCCATGTCCTTCCACCAGCCATCCACGACGTGGGGCCGTACCTCGAGGCCGCGGTCGATCAGGTCCTGGATGGCGTCGGTGATCTCCAGCTCGGAGCGCCAGCTCGGGCGGATCCGCCGGACCGAGGTGAAGATCTCGGGGCTGAACATGTACACGCCGACCAGCGCGTAGTCGCTCTTCGGCTCGCGCGGCTTCTCCACCAGCCGCACGACGCGGCCGTCCTGGAGCTCGGCAACGCCGAACATCTGCGGATCGGGGACGCGCGCGAGCAGGATTTGGGCGGCGGGATGCTCGGCCTCGAACTGCCGCACGAAGGGGCCGATCCCCTTGTTCAGCAGGTTGTCTCCGAGGTACATCACGAAGGGCTCGTCCCCGAGGAAGCCCTCGCTGATGAGCACGGCGTGCGCCAGCCCGCGGGGCGCGTCCTGCGGGATGTACGTCACGCGCAGGCCCCACCGCGACCCATCGCCGGCGGCGGCCTGGATCTCGGGGGCGGTGTCGCCGACGACGATGCCGACTTCGCGGATGCCGGCCTCGGCCATCGCCTCGATGCCGTAGAAAAGCACCGGCTTGTTGGCTACCGGGACGAGCTGTTTGGCGCTTGTGTAGGTGAGCGGCCGGAGGCGAGTTCCTTTCCCGCCACTGAGGATCAGTCCCTTCATCGTCCTCCTGAGGGCTCAGCGCGCCCCGCCACCGCCGAGGGCGCCGAAGAAGTTAGAGAAGGTCCCCAGCCCCGCCAGGGTGAAGGAGAAGTTGAACCGGTTGTCCTTGTCGATCGGCGACGACAAGCCGTAGGACACCGTCTGGTACTCCAGGGCGAAGCCGCAACATTGGGCATTGTAATACACGATGGCACGGCTGTTCAGAAGATTCGAGCGGTCGATGTCGTAGTTGAAGGTGTAGCTGCCGCCGATCCGGTTCCCCGGGCTCCGCAGGGTGGTGGACAGGTTGATGGAGTTGTCGAGGCGGTACTTGGTCTCGGTGACCGTTGACTCGGCGTAGTCGATCACGCGCCGCTGGCTGTAGCCGCCGGCCAGGTTCAGCCAGCCCGACGCCGCGTACTGCCAGGAGGCCGACAGGCTTCGCACCTTCTTCGCCCGATCGTCGTACTCCATCCGGAGCGACCCGTTTACCTCCTGGGTGGGAGAGACGCGGGCCGTGAGCGAGACGGGGGAGCGCTTGCTTGGCGGCAGCCCCGAGTAGCTGGTGGAGTAGCTGCGGTCGTACTGGCTCGCCCGGGAGTCGGAGTAGTACGTCTGTGACAGGCCCACCGTGACGAACTCGCGCGGCGACGAGGGGCCCTCGCCGCCGCGCCGCTTCGCCAGCAGGCGGTTGTTCACGCCGTAGGTGATGCTGGTGGTGCCCCCCACCACCGAGTCGGTCCCGTCGTTCTGGATGATCTCGTCGAAGTTGTCCACGCTGGTCACGCGGCGGATATCCACGAACGGCTCGATCGTGTGCTTGAGGCGCTCGGCATAGCCGAAGCCGTGCGTGTCGAACACCCGGTTCAGCACCGGCCCGACCAGGCGCGTCGAGAGCTGCGCGTAGCGACGCGAGATCCCGTCGTCCACGAACTCGTTGGTGCCGGCGACACGGCTTCGCGACCACCAGGTCTCGCGGAAGGCGAGCGAGGTGTTGACCGTCAGCCACCTCAGCTGGGTGAAGGGAAACCGCAGCGTCGGCGTGACGTCCAGCCGGCTGAGGTTGCTGTCGGTGACGCCGCTCGTGCGATGGTACTCGCGCTGGAGGTTGGCGTACTCGCCCGTGACGCCGAAGTACACCGGCAGGCCGAACAACGGCTTCTCGCCCCGCGTGATCTGGACCTGGGGGGCGCCCCCGACCACCGTCGTGTTGCTGCGCCCCGAGAAGTACTCGCTCCGGCGGTAGGTGGCGTTCACCGTCAGCTGCCCGAGCGTTCCGCTCAGCCCCGCGTTCACCGAGCGCTGGCTGCGCGAAGCGTCGTAGATGTTCGTGTGGTAGGTCTGCTGGACCTCGATGTCGGAGAAGTAGTCCACGTTGCCGCGCGCGGTCCACGAGCCGCCCAGCGGCTGGTTGATGCTCCCGTTGAGCTCGTAGCTCGTCCGCTTCGGCAGCAGCGTCTCCACCCCGTTCGAGGTGAGCGTGGACTCGCGCTCGCGCAGCGTGTAGAAGCGCAGGTCGCCCCCGGCCCCCCGGGGCCCCACGTACCGGTACTCGGTGCCCATGCCCTGCCCGCGCTTGGCGAACCAGTCGTGCAGGAAGGTCGCGTCGTGGCTGCGGCCGATCGCCCAGAAGAACGCGTTGCTGAGGGTGAACCCCCGGTAGGTGGAGGTGCCGTACGACGGCATCAGGAACCCCGTGGCCCGGTCCTCGTCGTTGATCGGGTAGTACAGGAACGGGAGGTAGAGCACCGGGAGGCCCTTCGCCCGAAGCACCGCTCCCCGGAGGAAGGCGTAGCGATCGAGGTTCAGGACCAGCGTCCCCGCGCTGACGTTCCACCGCGGCGTCGGCTGCAGGCAGGTCGTGAACGCGCCGTCGGTGATTCGGTACTTCCTCGGGCCGACCTTCTCGATCTTCCTGCCGTTGAAGAGGACGTCGGGCTCCTGGCCGCCGTGCATCGACCGCTTCGGTTCCGAGGCGAGCGTGAACGACCCGTACGCCTCGTGGAAGGTGCCAAGCTGCGTCTCGGTGTTGAACTCCACCCGCTCGGCCGCGATCCACTGGCCGCCCTGCGTGAAGACCACCGGCCGTCCCGGGCTGCCCGTTGCCACCACCTCGTGGGTGTCGGTGAACGACTCGATGAGGTCGGCCGTGAAGGTGATGTCCCCCCGCCGGGCCTCGACCTCGCCGATCAGCCTGATGTGGTTCTTCGCCGGCTGTTCGATGCGCCACTGCTTGGAGGTGTCGAAGCCGGTTTCCCTCGAGGCGCTTGCGCCGGGCTGCGTGGGCTGCGCGGCGGCTCCTCCCGCCCACACGAGGACCAAGCCGAGCGCCAGGATGAATCCGGCGCGTCCGGCAGCTGCGACAAGGAGGGACAAGACTATGCGGGACACGTAGTTAGGGGTCAGGACCCGTGTGAGAACGCGGCCAGAATACCACAGGAGTCCGCCTCGTCCGGGCGCCGTCACTCCGTTACGAGGCCTGGAGGCCGAGCCGCTCGAGCGCTTCTCCCACGAGGAAGATCGAACCGCACGCGCCGATCAACCCCGCCTGGCTCCAGGCCGCGTCGAGCGCCGCGCCAACCTCGGGTGCGACCTGGACGGCTTCACCGTATCCGAGGCGGCGGGCGACCTCGGCGATTTCCTCGGGCGCCATCGCCCTCGCCGTCGAGAGCCGCGTGGCGATGAGCGGGCGCGCGTAGGGAAGCAGCGGCGCCAGCGTCCCCGCCGCGTCCTTGTCCTTCATGATCGCAAAGACCAGCGGCAGGCCCGACGGCGCGAACTCGCTGAGGTACGACGCCAGGACGCCGGCCCCGGCCGGGTTGTGCGCCGCGTCGAAGAGCACGGAACGTTCTCCGTCGAGCCGTCGCAGGTCGAGGCGGCCCGGCCATCGGGTTGAGACGAGCGCCTCCCGGATGGCGCCGGGCGGCACGGGAAGGCCCGCGGGCCCGAGCGCTTCGAGCAGCCGCACGGCAACGACCGCGTTGTCTGCCTGATGACGGCCCCTCAGGGAGAGGGTGATGTCGCCGTAATCGTGCACCGGTGTCCGCAGCGACAGCCTGACGCGGGGTTCCACCGGCGCGCGGCCGTCCGTTTCGGTGGCGACCGCTGCGGTGACGCCGTCCCAGGCCGGGATCATCGTGGCGCCGCTGCTCGCGCACGCCGCGGCAATCACGGCGACGGCTTCGGGCTTCCGCTCCCCGACCACGAGGCGCATCCCCGGCTTCACGATTCCGGCCTTCTCGCCGGCGATGGCCGCCAGGGTGTGCCCGAGCAACTGCTGGTGGTCGAAGTCGATCGTCGTGATCGCCCCGGCCGTGGGGACGACGAGGTTGGTGGCGTCGAAGCGTCCGCCGAGTCCCACCTCGAGCACCGCGACCTCCACGCGGGCCTCCCGGAACAGGTCGAACGCGATCGCCGTCGTCGCCTCGAAGAAAGTCGGTTCGGTCAGCAGCGCGCCGCGGGCCCGGGCCAACGCGGCGGCGGCCAGCACGCGGCCCGCGGCGGACCGCAGCCGATCCGGATCCACGGGCCGGCCGTCGATGGCGAACCGCTCCTCGAGGCGGACCAGGTGTGGCGAGGTGTACAGGCCGGTGTGCCTCCCTGAGGCGCGGAGTCCCGCCTCGACCATCGCCGCCACCGAGCCCTTGCCGTTGGTACCCGCCACGAGCACCGCCCGCCACGCGTCCTGGGGGCGATCGAGGGCTTCGCAGATGGCGCGGATGTTGTCGAGGCCGAACTTGATGCCGAGCTTTTCGAGGGCGAACAGATCGGCCACCGGGTCCGAGGCGGCGGTCATGGCAGCATGAACCGGAGCGCGCGCGCAATCACGGCCTTCAGCTCGCGTCGGTCGGCAATCAGATCCACCATGCCGTGCTCGAGCAGGAACTCGCTGCGCTGGAAGCCCTCCGGCAGCTTCTGGCGGATGGTCTGCTCGATGACCCGGGGGCCGGCGAAGCCGATGAGGGCCTTGGGTTCGGCGATGTTCAGGTCGCCGAGCATCGCGAAGCTTGCCGTCACGCCGCCGGTCGTGGGGTCGGTCAGGATCGAGAGGAAGGGGAGGCCGGCCCGGTCGAGACGCGCGAGGGCCGCCGAGGTCTTGGCCATCTGCATCAGCGAGAGGGCGCCCTCCATCATCCGCGCGCCGCCGGAGCACGAGACGGCGATGAACGGCGCGCGGTTCTCGACGGCCCGCTCGATGGCCCGGGCGATCTTCTCCCCGACCACCACCCCCATGCTGCCGCCGATGAAGCCGTATTCCATCGCGGCGATGACGACGGGCCGCCCGTCGAGCTGGCCCGTGGCGGTCACCACCGCCTCCTTCACGCCTGTGGCGGCCGCGGCGGCCCGCAGGCGATCCTGATAGGACTTGATGTCCTTGAAGCCGAGCGGGTCGGTGCTGACGAGGTTGGCGTCGTGCTCGGTCCATGGGCCGTCGAAGAGCATCGCCAAACGTTCGGACGCCGTCATCCGGAAGTGATGGCCGCACTTGCCGCAGACCGAGAGGTTGGCCGCGAGGTCCTTGTTGTAGAGCAGCTCCGAGCAGCCGGGGCACTTCACGTACAAGCCCTCCGGCACCCGGCTGGCCTTCACGGCGGGATCGATCGGCTTGCGTGTCTTTTTGAACCAGGCCATATCCATTCGCGCGCGCCGGCGCCTCAGTCAGCTCAGTCCCGCGTTCGCGGCACGTAGTACCTCGTGCCGCGCCCCATGCCCCGAATCTGTCGCAGCAGGTCGTCGAGCACCTCGTCGCTGCCGCCGAGGTCGAGCTGCGACGTCTCGACGACCAGCAGCGGCGTGGCCGAGTAGTGGAAGAAGAAGTGCTGGTAGGCCTCGATCAGCTTCCTGACATAATCGGGGTTGAGGCGATACGGCTGGTGCTCGTCGCGCGCGCGCAGCCGCTTCAGGAGGAGGTCGGCCGGCGCCTGCAGGTAGACGACCAGGTCGGGCGCCGCGACGTCGCGCGCGAGCAGGTCGTACAGCCGCTGGTAGATGAACAGCTCGTTGTCGTCGAGGTTGAGGAACGCGTAGATGCGGTCCTTCTCGAACAGATAGTCGCAGACGGTGATTTGGCTGAACAGGTCGGCCTGGCGCAGCGCGACCTGCTGGCGGTGACGGGCCAGCAGGAAGAAGAGCTGGGCCTGCAGCCCCGCCCCCGGCCGGTCCGCGTAGAAGTCGCCAAGGAACGGGTTCTCGGTCTCCTCCAGCACGGTGGTCGCGTCGAGGCGCGCAGCGACCCGCTCGGCGAGCGCGGTCTTGCCGACGCCGGGTGGCCCCTCGAAGGCGATAGAGCGGAAATCCAAGACGAGGCAGTATACATCGGGGGCCGGCCGGTCGCGGCGGGCTGGCGAGGTGGACGTGCCCGGCGGGGCGAGGCCGGATGATAGAATCCGACCACGCGATGACCAGCCAACTCCGCACGACCGCGCGCCGTTGTCCCGCGTTTGCCGCCCGTCTCGTCGTCCTTCCCGCGCTGCTCGCGGGGTGCGCCACCACCGCGCCGCCCGCTCCCGTGGTCACGATGGAACAGAAGCTCTCGTGGATCCTCCGGCTCGAGGACCAGCGGGCGCTTCGCGATCCCGCGCCGGCGGCGGCGGTCGCACCGAGGCGAGGGCGTACCCAGCCCCCTGCCCCACCCTCGCCCGACCTGCTCGCGCTCGTCCGAGACGACCTCGCGCGCGTGCGGCGCAGCGCCGCGCTCGCGATCGGCCGGGTCGGCTTGCCCGAGGGCGTGCCGGCGCTCTCGGCGACGCTGGAGTCGGATCCCGACCCGGTCGTGCGGCAGGCGGCGGCGTTCGCGCTCGGCGTGCTTGGCGACGCGGCCGGCGCGGCACCGCTGCGGCGTGCGCTCGACGATCCCGACCCGTTGGTGCAGGGCCGCGCGGCCGAGGCGCTGAGCCTGCTCGGCCAGGCCGACGCGGTGGCCGACATCGGGCGAATGGTCGCGCGCCAGCTCGAGTCGTCCAACGTGGCCGTGCTCGATCCGGACGCTCCCCCCGAGGGGCAGGAGCCCGCGGCCGACGCGTTCCGGCTCGGCGTGGTGGCACTCGGCCGCCTGAAGGCGTACGAGCCGCTGGCGGCCGCGGTGCTCGGCCGCGACGGCTTGCCGCGCGTCGGCTGGTGGCCGGTCGCCTTCGCCCTTCAGCGCACCGGGGACCGGCGCGCGCTGCCGGCGCTGCTGGCGTTGGCGCGCGGCGGCGGCAGCGTCGGGCGGTCGTTCGCGGCGCGCGGGCTGGGCGGGCTGAAAGACCCCGCCGCATCGGCTGTCCTGACGGAGATGGCCGACCGCTGGCGGGACGACCCGCGCGCGGCGGTGTCGGCCATCCGCGCTCTCGGGCAGGTGGGTGATGCGCAGGCGTCGGGGGCCCTCGCCCGGCTGCTGTCGGTGCGCGACCTCGATCCCCTGGTGATCGTCGAGGCGGTTGCGGCGGCCGGGGCCGCGCGCGCCCGCGAGGCGCTGGAGCGCGTGCAGGATTTGACCGGCCACCCGTCGCCCGCCGTCCGGGCCGCTGCGCTTCGCGCGCTGCGCGAGATCGACGAGGAGAGCTTCACCATCGTGCTGTCCGGGCTCGATGCCGACCCGCACTGGAGCGTCCGGGCGGCGACGGCCTCGGTGCTCGGCACGCTGGCCGCCGACCGCGCCGTCCCGCGCCTCACGGCGATGCTGGCCGACCCCGACACGCGCGTCGTCCCCTCCGTGCTCCGCGCACTCGTCCAGCTGCGCGCTCCCGGCGTCGAGGCGCGGGTGATGGAGGCGCTGGGTCACGAGGATGTCGTGCTCCGCATGGCGGCGGCTACCGCGCTCGGCGAGCTGAAGCCCGCGTCGGGCGACGTCCGCCTCGCGGAGGCGTACCGGGCCTGGGCCGGCGACGACACATACCTCGCACGCGTGGCCGCGCTCGAGGCGCTCGCGAAGTACGGCCAGAGCGCGCGGGCCGTGCTCGAGGAGGCGCTCGCGGACCGCGAGTGGCCGGTGAGGCTGAAGGCCGCCGCGCTGCTGCGGTCGATCGATCCCGCCGCCGCGGCGGCGCCCGCCCGGCCGGCGCCGACAGGCCGGCCCGGTTCGTGGTACGACGCGCCCGAGCTGGTG
>JARKSS010000471.1 GCA_029974175.1 Vicinamibacterales bacterium | reverse complement strand
GGTGCCGCAGGCCACGTCCACCAGGGTCCGAACCCTCACGCCATGACGGTCGATGGCCGCCAGGAGCGAATCGATCCACTCGTAGTAGAACGCCTCGATGCCCGGTCGGCGGCCATCAGGTCGTACAAGCGCGCCAGCTTGGCGTAGGGATCTCGATGGATCATGGCGCGCCCCTTGGTCATCCGCCGAACAGCCCTCTCCAGAGGAACCACGCGCCCATCCCGAGGATGAACAGCTGTGCGAGGCGGTTGAGGAAGCTTCGGCGGCGGGCAAGCAGCTCGTCCGCCACCGAGACGCTCAAGAGGGCCGGCATCGTACCCACGGCAAAGACGGCCAGCACCGAGGCCCCTTGAATCGCGCCGCCACGAGAGACGGCGGCGACCACGGCGGAGTAGACGAAGCCACAGGGCAGGAGGCCGAGGAACAACCCCGTTGCGAACGGGTGCTCGGGCACCCGCCCCTTCACACGCGCGGCAACCCGGCCGAAGAGCCGTCCGCCGGTGTCGAACGACGCAAGGTCGGACAGCGCAACGAATCCCCAGGTGACCAGCACCGCGCCGGCCACCAGCATTGCGCCCCGCTGTAGACCGACGAGGCTTCCCGCCAGGTTCGCCGCACTCCCAACAACCCCCGCCAGCGCGCCGAGCGCCGTGTACGTCACGAAACGGCCTGCATGGTACCAAAACTGCGGGACCAACGCGGCAAGGCGCCGCCTCGCGCCAGCCATCCCGCCCGTCCCGCTTTCGCGAGCGGCCGGCTGGTACCGGCGCGACACGAACAGCACGAACGGTGAGCACATCCCGATGCAGTGGCCGAAGCCGCCAAGCAGGCCCAGCGTCAAGAAGCCGAGCAGGTCGTACGAAGACGGACCGGTCACGAGTGGTACTCGAGGCACGCCAGCAGCGCCGGGTCCTTGAGCGGCACGGGGTCGCGGTGCGAGAGCGCCTGCCCGAACACGAGCGTGAAGAGGCCCAGGAACCCGAGCGTCACCAGCAGCTCGACGACAGGCAGGTGCCCGTGGGCCGCCTCGGCCCCGTGGGTGAGCGCCGGCCCCACCATGACGTACAGCTCCCAGAACTGCGCGAAGACCAGCAGAACCGCCACCGGGACGAGTTTCCGCGGGTTGCGCTTGGCGTCCCTCGGCAGCAGGAACAGGAACGGCACGACGAATTTCAGCGCCGGCAGGATCGCGAAGTACGCCAGCCAGCCATTGCCGGAGCGGCGGAGGAAGTAGGCGGTTTCCTCGGGGATGTTCGCGTACCAGATGAGCATGTACTGGCAGAAGTAGATGTAGGCCCAGAACCCGGTTGACGCAAACACCATCTTCCCGAGGCTGTGCAGGTGGTGCTCGTTGAGGAACCCCCTCAGCGTGCCCGACATCACCATCAGGCCGGCCACGACGGCGACAAAGGCCGTTCCCGTCTGGACGATGTCGGTGAAGACCAGCACCGCGAACATGGTCGAGAACCAGTGCGCCTCGAGCGAGAGCAGCAGGTAGAAGCTGACGATGCTCAGCGTGACGGCAAAGAGAACGAGGAAGATGGCCGAGAGCGTGCGGTTGGCGCGCGTGGCGGCGTACCCGCCCTCGCGGTCCTGGCGCAGCGAGGCGCTCACCAACCGGGTCCCGAAGACCGCCCAGAGCAGCAGGCTCGCGCCGAGCAGCACCGTGAACGTCGTCACGTTCAGGAAGGGCGACTTGTGCAGCAGCAGCGGGTCGCTTGCCACCGCCTCGGCGTGCGACCAGTGATACAGCGAGTGCGCGCTTAGGGCGACGGCCATCGTCAGCAGTCCCCCCGGAACGAGCCAGGCGGTCATCGCCTCTGGGATCCGCCGCATGGTCACCGACCAGTCGGCCCCCGTCAGGTACAGCATCGACAGCCAGGCCACGGCGAACGCGCCCAGCCCGAGCGTGAAGAAGGCGCCGATGAGATATGCGCTCCAGGCCAGCTGCGCCTCGCCTCTCGAGAAGGCCCACGCCAGCGTGGCGGTACCCACGACGACAGTCGCGAGCGACAACACCTGCACCCGGCGCGGCAAGGCCAGGCGGTCGGGCACCGCGGGAAGGGCGCGATAGTGTTCCCGGGTCATGAGGCGTTCCCCTTCGAAGTCGCGTCAGTGCCGGTGGAAGGAGGGGCCACCGGCTCGTGGCGCTGCATCTCGCGGATGTAGTGGATCACCGACCAGATGTCGTTGGCGTTCACCTGCCGCGCGTGGCTCGGCATCGAGTTCTGTCCCCGCATCGGGCGGTGGAACAGCTGCCCGTCGGGCCAGTCGCGCACCTTCTGCGTCATGAGGCTGGGCGGCTTCGGGAAGACGGCCGCGAGGTGGCCGTCGCCGGCGCCTTTCGGGCCGTGGCAGGTGATGCAGATCTGCTCGTAGACGAACCGCCCGTGCGCGAGGACGGCGGGCGTCGCTTCGAGCGGGTTGACCAGCTCGGCGCCTGCGCGGTCGGCCTCGTCCTGCGCGTAGGGATAGGGCGCATCATCGACGGCGACCGTGCCCGGCTGCGGCTCCATCGTGCCCGTGGGCCGCGCGCCGAACAGGTCCGTGCGCTGCGGCTTGAGCTTCGGCTGGTCGCCCATGTCGAGGCGGTTGAACTCGCGGTGGGGCGTCCGTCCGGCCGGCAGGCCGACGTCGCAGGCTGACGCGATCGCGGCCAGCAGCAGCACGGCGGCCGGGCGTGCCAGCAGGCGGAACGTGCCCGCCAAGGTCAGAGTCGTTTCACGCATTGGTCCTTCCCCCCACGTCAACGAGCCTGACCCCGTCGGCGCCGAGCGATCGGACGAAGCGCTCGGCCTCGGCAGCGTCCCACTTCGGGTCGGTGGCGGAGATCCAGAGGACGAACCGGTCGAAGGTCGCCCCCGTCTTCACCGCCATCGGCGGCGGCTGCGGGACCGAGTCCATCCTCCCGGCGACGATCGCCACCACGGCACTGCCGAGGGCGGCCCAGAAGACCATCGCCTCGAAGGTGATCGGGATGAAGGCCGGCCACGCCGCAAACGGCTTGCCGCCGAAGTTCATCGGCCAGTCGAAGACCATCACGTAGTTCTGGAGCGCCTGGGCGAACACGATGCCGCACAGCGCGAGCACCGCGGTCACCCAGGGCAGCCACGAACGCTTCTGGCCCATCGCCTCTTCCATCCCGTGGACGGGGAAGGGGGTCAGGAAGTCGAAGTGCTTCCAGCCGGCGTCGCGCACCTTCGCGGCCGCGGCCAGCGCGTCGGCCGGCTCGTAGAAGTGGCCGAGGATGCCTTTCGTCGAGTTCGGCACCATGACTTACACCTCCTCGAACGCGGCGCCGCCGGCGGTGGCGGCCAGCGGTGCGCCGGCGGGCCTGGCCCGCGCCACCTTCGGATCCATCACGCCCTTCACCTCGGAAATCGCGACCACGGGCAGGACGCGCACGAAGAGGAGGAAGAGGGTGAAGAAGAGGCCG
>JARKSS010000468.1 GCA_029974175.1 Vicinamibacterales bacterium | reverse complement strand
CGTGCCGCCGAAGACGGCATCGAGCAGCCCGTCCACCCGCTTCTCGGTGACGCCGGGGAAGCTGACCCGGGTGCGGCCCGGGAGCTGCACGTCCACCAGCGGCTCTTCGACGCACAGGCCGATGCAGCCAACCTCGACGACCTGGGCGTCCAGCTGCGGGTGGGCCTCGAGGTAACGCCGGATTGCCGCCAGCGTCTTGCCCGCGCCCGCGCCGATACCGCACGTGCCGGTGCCGATGTAGATCACCGGGCGCGTCAGCCCCTCGCGGCGCAGCCGCGCGTTGGCGGCCGCGCGGGCGCTGGCGCACTCCTCGTCCTCGTGGCAGAGCGGGCCGGCCGACAGGCAGTCCACGAGCTGCGGGCAGGGCCGGTCGAACCCGTGCCAGCAGCGGGAACAGCAGCGGGGGAACTCCTTGACCTTCACGTCGCCGTTCATTTGCGCGTCGCCTCCCTCTTGAGCGTCCGCAGGATCTTGGTGACGCGCTCGGCGGTGGCACCCGCGTGGAACTCGCCGTTGACGGCCATCACCGGGGCCAGGCCGCAGGCGCCGAGGCAGGCGACGACCTCGAGGCTGAAGACCCCGTCGCGCGTGGTCTGGCCGGGCTTGATGTTCAGCGTCCGCTGGATCGTCGAGAGCGCCGCGAGCGACCCTTTCACGTGGCACGCCGTGCCGCGGCACACCTGGATGTGGTAGCGGCCGAGCGGCTGGAAGCGGAACTGGTTGTAGAAGGTGGCCACGCCGTACACCTTGCTCGCCGGCAGGCGCAGGTGCTGGCCGATGCGGACCACGGCGTCGCGCGACAAGTAGCCCTGCGACGCCTGGACTTCCTGCAGCAGCGGGATCAGCGCGTCGCGCCGGCCCGCCGGGTACTTCGTGACGATCGGTTCGATGTCGGTGACGGTCATCGGGATGAGTCCTGCTGTTCGACCTGCTGATGCGCGTAATAAGCAACCTTGTCGAGTGCCATCATCAGGTCCACGTGCTCGACGTACAGGCCCGCGGGGACGTGCAGGCGGACGGGCGCGAAGTTGAGGATGCCGCGGACGCCGGCCAGCACGAGCTGGTCGGCCACGCCCTGGGCTTCGGCAGCGGGGACGGCAATCACCCCCACGTGAATCTGCTCGCGCGCGATGACCTCGGCCATCTCGGACACCGGGTAGCAGCGGCAGCCGTGGAGGATCCGCCCGGTCTTCTCGGGCGCCCGGTCGAAGGCGGCGGCAAAGCGCACCGGCTGGCGGTTGGCGTAGTAGGCCAGGATGGCCCGGCCGAGGTTGCCCACGCCGACCAGGGCCACCGAGGTTTCGATCGAGCGGGCGAGCAGCCCTTCGATGTTGGCAAGCAGCTCGCTGATCGTGTAGCCGCGGCGGGGGCTGCCCGAGAAGCCGATCGTCATCAGGTCGCGCCGCACCTGCGAGGGGGTGCTGACCGCGAGGCGGGCGAGCTGGTGCGAATAGACCTGCCGGGTGCCCTGGGCGAGCAGCTCCTGGAGCAACCGGCGGTACAAGCTCAGCCGGCCGATGGTGTTACCCGGGATGGCGGCGGCGGTTGGCTTGTTGGACATATCTGTGAATCCGTTCACACTGTGAACAGTTTCACAAATGAAGATACACGAGCGGTTGAGCCCTGTCAAGCGCAGTTATCTCGTTGTGTGTGGGAACAGCTGAATGAATTCCAGGGACTGGGGACCAGGGGACTCCTAGCCCCTAGTCCCTAGCCCCGAGCTCCTGGTCCCTAGCCCTAGCAATACACGTCGCGCTCACCCGCCTGGACGCGCGCCATCAGCTGCTCCGAGCGCTTGCGCGGCCAGGCTTCCATGTCGGTCAGCGCCTGGGCGATGCAGCGCTCGCCAACCACCCGCGTCTCGGGCGAGGCGTAGTCGATGAGGTACTCCATGAAGGTCGAGAGGCCGTTCGGATCGCAGTGCTGCTTGATGTCGCCCGGCTTGGCCAGGTCCATGAAATCGGCACCCGTTCGTCCCAGGCGGTAGCAGCCGGTGCAGAACGAGGGGATGTAGCCGAGGCCGGCCACGTCGCGCACCACCTCGTCGAGGCTCCGGTGGTCGCCCAGGCAGAACTGGCTCGAATCGAGCCGCTCGTCCTCGGCGTAGCCCCCGGGGTTGGTGCGGCTGCCGGCCGAGATCTGCGACACACCCAGCGCGAAGGTCTCGCGGCGGATGTCGGCCGACTCGCGCGTGGACATGATGATCCCGGTGTAGGGGACCGCCAGGCGCAGGATCGCGACGATCTTGCGGAAGTCCACGTCGCTCACGGGGTGGGGCGGGTGCGACGCGAGGTCCGAGCCGGTGGCCGGCTCCATGCGCGGCACGCTGATGGTGTGCGGCCCGACCCCGAAGCGCTCCTCGAGGTGCCGGATGTGCTGCATCAGCGCGAGCAGGTCGAAGCGCCAGTCGAACAGCCCGAACAGCACGCCGATCCCCACATCGTCGATGCCCGCTTCCATCGCGCGGTCCATCGCCGTGACCCGCCAGTCGTAGTCCTTCTTCTTGCCGCCGACGTGGACCCGGGTGTAGGTCTCGCGGTGGTAGGTTTCCTGGAACAGCTGGTAGGTGCCAATCTTGCGCTCGCGGAGCGCGCGGAACTCGTCCACGGTCAGGGGCGCCACGTTCACGTTGACGCGACGGACCTCGCCCTTGCCGTGCTTCACCGAGTAGATGGTGTCAATTGATTCGAGCACGTACGAGAAGCCCTGGCGCGGGTACGACTCGCCGGCCACCAGCAGGATCCGCTTGTGTCCCTGGTCGATGAGGATCCGCACCTCGTTGGCGATCTCCTCCTGGGACAGCGCGCGCCGCTTCAGCTCCGTGTTCCGCGCGCGGAAGGCGCAATACGTGCACTCGTTGCCGCACAGGTTGGAGACGTACAATGGGGCGAACAGGACGAGCCGCCGCCCGTAGATGGTGTTCTTGACGTCGGCGGCCGTCTGGAACAGCTCGCCCATGAGCTCGGGGTCGCTGACATTCATCAGCACGGCCACCTCCGCGGCCTCCAGGCCGTGGAGCTCGCGGGCCTTGGCCAGGACCGCGCGGACGGCGCCCGAATCGGTCTTTCGATGTGCCCGCAGGGTATCGACAATCGCACCTTCGTCGATGAACTGCGGCACCTGGGCTGTAGTCATGAGTCCCTCGGGAATGAACGGGAGGCGGGAAATCCAGCCCTCGTTACTCCGTAAATTATACCCTTCCACACCTCGAAGACCACGGATGCCGGATGGGGGGTGCGCCTTCGAGCGCCGGCCACGCCGTGGCCGGCGCCGTGAGGGGCGGCCGGGCCGCACGCAAGCAAGCCCTCGTCGCGCAGCGGCTTGTTTGCGTGCGGCCCGGCCGTCCCCCACGGGCCGCCGCTTCGCGGCGCCTCGAAGGCGCCCGAGGCGGTACTCGCACCTTGGCCCCCCTTTGCGTCCTTCGTGCCCTTTGTGGTTGAGCCCCCTTTGTGTTCTTTGTGCCCTTTGTGGTTGAAATCGTCTTCGTGTCCTTTGTGGTTGAACCCGTCTTCGTAGTCTTCCCACGGCTTCCGTGAGAAGATCGGAAAGACCTTCCGCCTCCTGCCTGTGACCGAGCATCGTGGTCCCGTCGAGCGGCTCAGGGTGTCGATCCGCGGCGCCGTCCAGGGCGTCGGCTTCCGGCCCTTCGTCTACCGCCTGGCCTCGGAGATGTCGCTGCCGGGCTGGGTGATCAACTCCTCGGCCGGGGTCATCGTCGAGGTGGAGGGGCCGCCCGGAACGCTGCGCGAGTTCCTCGTCCGCCTCGAGCGCGAGCGTCCGCCCCGCGCCGTGGTGCAGGGGCTCGAGCCCTGCTGGCTCGATCCCGTGGGGTTCGAGCGCTTCGAGATCCGCCACAGCGAAGGGGGAGAGCCTCGCACGCTGATCCTCCCCGACATTGCCCCTTGTGACGACTGCCTGCGCGAGCTGCGCGACCCGGCCGACCGGCGCTATCGCTACCCGTTCATCAACTGCACGAACTGCGGGCCCCGCTTCACGATCATCGAGGGGCTGCCCTACGACCGCCCGCGCACCACGATGAAGCGGTTTCGGATGTGCCCGACGTGCCAGGCCGAGTACGACGACCCGCGCAACCGCCGCTTTCACGCGCAGCCGAACGCCTGCCCGGCCTGTGGGCCGCGGCTTCAGCTCTGGGCACCCGACCGACGATGCCTGCACGTGGCAGACGAGGCGGTGCGCTACGCGGCGCAGGCCGACTCGCACGGCTTGATCGTGGCCGTGAAGGGGCTTGGCGGGTTCCACCTCGTGGTGGACGCGCGGCACGGCGCGGCGGTCGAGCGCCTGCGCGAGGCGAAGGCACGCGAGGAGAAGCCGTTTGCCGTCATGGTGCCCAGCCTGGACGCGGCGCGACAGGAGTGCGAGGTCGGGCCGCTCGAGGCGCGGCTGCTCGCCTCCCCGGAAGCGCCAATCGTGCTCATGGACCGGAAGCCCGGCGGCTCGATTGCCGAGGCCGTGGCGCCCCGCAACCCGACGCTCGGGCTGATGCTGCCCTCGACGCCGCTGCACCACCTGCTGCTGGCCGAGCTTCAGCATCCGGTCGTGGCCACCAGCGGCAACCGCGCCGACGAGACGATCTGCACTGACGAGCGCGAGGCGCTGACGCGGCTGGCGGGTCTGGCCGACGTCTTCCTGGTGCACGACCGCCCGATCGCCCGGCACGCCGACGACTCGATCGTGCGCGTGGTCCTGGGGCGCGAGCTGGTGCTGCGGCGGGCCCGGGGTTACGCCCCGCTGCCGCTCGGGTTGGCCGGCACCCCTGCCGCCCGCGGAAACGGAGCGCCCAGCGTGCTTGGCGTCGGGGCGCACCTGAAGAACACGGTGGCCATCTCGGTTGGCGACGATGTCTTCGTCAGCCAGCACGTTGGCGACCTGGAGACCCCCCAGGCAAACGAGGCGTTCGAGCACGTGATTGCCGACTTCGAGCGGATGTACGAGGTCTCGCCGTCACGGATCTCCTGCGACCTGCACCCCGACTACCTCTCGACTGCGTACGCGCGGGCAACCGGGATCCCGGCCATCGGCGTGCAGCATCACGTCGCGCACGTGCTCTCGTGCATGGCCGAGAACGAGCAGCAGCCGCCGCTCCTGGGCGTTGCGTGGGATGGGACCGGCTACGGCGACGACGGGCGCATCTGGGGCGGCGAGTGGTTCGAGGTGGCCGCGTCGGGTGTTCGCCGGGTGGCTGCATTGAGGCCCTTCGGTCTCCCGGGCGGCGACGCGGCCGTGCGCGACGCGCGCCGTTCGGCCGCGGCGTTGCTTTTCTCGCTCTACGGCGAGGCCGCGTTCACGATGGGCGACCTGGCCCCCATTGCGTCGCTCTCGCCGGACG
>JARKSS010000095.1 GCA_029974175.1 Vicinamibacterales bacterium | reverse complement strand
AGGAGGAGCTGGGGCGGCCCGTGGACGAACACGTGCTGCTGGCCGAGGTCCTGGCCCGCTTTTCGGAGACCGTCTCGCGGCTGCCCGGGGAGGGCCTCGAGACCGTGCTCCGCCGCTGGCGTGAACTGTCGCCCTCCGCGTCCGGCGCGCGCGTGGAGGTGCTCACGGAGGCGGGCCGCTGGGAACGGGGGACCACCGCGGGAATCGACGATGACGGTGCCCTGCTGGTGGACCGCGCCGGCTCGATCCACCGCGTCATCGCCGGCGAGGTTCGCTGGCTCTGAGGCCGATCCATGCTGCTGGCGCTCGATATCGGCAACACCAACATCGTCGTCGGCGTATTCGAAGGCCACGACCTTCTCCACAGCTGGCGCCTGTCCACGCTGCGCCAGCGGACCGCCGACGAGATGGGCATCTGGGTCATCCAGCTGTTCAGCCACGGCGGGTTGGACGTGAACGCCGTGGACGGGGTGGTGATGGCGTCGGTCGTGCCGACGCTGACGCGGCCCACCCTCGAGATGGCGAAGCGATACTTCGGCCACACGCCGCTGGTGGTGGACGGCGGGGCAAAGACGGGCATGCCGGTGCTCTACGAAGCCCCCGCGGAAGTCGGGGCCGACCGGATCGTGAACGGCGTTGCCGCGTTCGAGCGGCACGGGACGGTGGGGGGGCGGCCGCGCGCGCTCGTCGTGGTGGACTTCGGCACTGCCACGACCTTCGACGCGATCACGAGCCGCGGCGAGTATCTCGGCGGCGTCATCTGCCCGGGCGTGACGATCTCGGCCGACGCCCTGTTCGAGCGAGCGGCCCGCCTGCCGCGCGTGGACGTGCGCAAGCCGGCCGCGGTGATCGGGCGGACGACCGTGGGGTCGATGCAGTCGGGCCTGTTCTACGGGTACGTCGGGCTGGTCGAGGGGATCGTCGAGCGCATCAAGCGCGAGCTGGGATCGCCGGCGGGCTGCGTGGCGACGGGTGGCCTCGCCGAGATGATTGCCCCCGAGACCGCGGCCATCGAGGCAGTGGACCGCGACCTGACGCTGCACGGCCTGCGAATCATCTGGGACAGGAACCGCGGCTAGCAGGCCGCTGAAAACAGGGGCCGGGATGGATCCCGACCAGTACTGCCGCGAGATCGAGTCTTACCTGTGCCGGCGCAACGCCGGGCACCTGGTGCGCCTGGTCGGCCCCGCCTTCGAGATGGTGGTGGGGTGGGCGAAGGCCGGTATCCCGATCCGCGTGGCCTGCGCCGGCATCGACCGCTACCTCGAGCGGCACGACGCGAAGGCCGGGGGCGCGCGGGCAGCGAGGCGGCGCCCCGTGCGGGCCGAGTTCTGCGAGGCCGATGTCCTGGACGCGTTCGACCAGTGGCGCCGGGCCGTGGGCCTCGGGACAGCGGGCAGCGACGCCCCGGAGGCTGGTGCGGGCAGTGGCGGCGGGCGCCAATCGCTCAGGGTGCACCTCGATCGGGTGACGGCCCGTCTGACGGCCCGATTGGCTGATGGTTCGCTTCCACCGGGCCTGGAGGTGCATCTCGAGCGCCTGCTCGACGAG
>JARKSS010000455.1 GCA_029974175.1 Vicinamibacterales bacterium | reverse complement strand
CGACTGGATCGTGCCGAGCGCACCGGCCTCGACCAGCGCGCGCGTCACCGGCGGGATCATCTCGGCGTCGAGGTACTCGGGGCTGCCGTCGGGCAGCCTGGTGCCGCGCCGCCCGTCGCGCGCGAACCCGGTGCTGGCGCCGGGGATCAGCACCCACTTGCCCCGGAACGACTCCTTGTTCGCGGCAATCTCGGCCAGCGCCGCCTGCACCGCCGCGCGTTTCTTCTCGACGGTCTCCTTCGGCACCGGGACGCCGCCCTGCGCGCGCCCCGGGATCGAGAACGGATCGGCCTTCAGGATGGCCACCCCGCCGCGCTGGATCCCCTTGGTCCCTGCGGTGAACGAGGGCGTGCCGAAGCGAAGCGTCTTCTCGACCGGCTTCCGCATGCGGCCGAACCACGGGCCGCGGTTGAAGCCCACCGGCAGCTCACCTGCCTCGTCGAGCTCGGCCTCGAGCCCCCACTGCCTGAACTGCCACACCGCCCACTCGGTGGCGTCGCGGTACGCGTTGGTCCCGGTCTCCCGCCCGCCAAAGCGGTTGCTGGCGTAGTCGCTCCACACCATCACCTGGTTGTCGGTCTTTCCGAGCTGGATGATCTTCGCGACGACCGGATCGTCCTGGCTGGCCTCCGGAAGGGCCTGCGAGCCGAGCGCGACGAAGACGAGCAGCGCGATTCCCCACCACGGGCACGAGCGTCTAGCGAACATGAGTCCTCCGGCAGGGGATTATATCGGGAACGGTCCAGCGGGAAAGGCGGGGCGGCCCCGCCCGATCACTGAAAGCGCACGCCAAGGAAGACCGGGACGTAGAAGGCGCGGGCCGAACGTGTCGAGCCCGAGGCGTCGCGGAACGAGGGACCGTCGAGGAATACGAAGCGCGCCTCGGCGAACAGGCGCGCCCTCAGGCCGACGTCGAACGAGACGCCCGCGCCGGCGCTGGCGCCGAAATCGGTCGAACGGCGAATCCCGGGCACGCGGTGGAACGGGAGCGGGGTCGGGGAACACTGCAGCCAGTGTGGCTCGCAGAAGCTGACGGGGGATTCGGCGCTGACGGCGCCGCCCAACGGGCCCGTCAACGTGACGCGGCGGTACGCGATCACCGGGCCGGCAAACAAGGAGACCGTCGCCTCGTAATCGGTGAGCTCGCGCTTCCAGACCAGGTCCACCGCGCCGACGTGCACCTGCGTCTTGCCGCGCAGCGTGGCGCTCCCGGCTTCCAGGACGACCGTGGCTTCCTCGGCGGCAAACCGTCCGTAGAAGTACCCGACCCGGATCGCGAGCCCCGGGCGGAACTCGAGGTCTCCACCGCCGCCGACGTTCCACCCGAGACCCGAGCTGCCGGCGGCCGCGCCCACCGGCACGGCGGCGCCGGCGCCCACCTGCAGTCCGGCCGGGTAGCCCTGGATCAGCCACTCCTGCGCGTGTGCGACGGCGGGCAGGTTCGCGAGCAAGGCAAGGATCGTCAGGGCGCGCGGAATCAATCGGAGGCTCATTGCTCAAGCATATGACAAGGCGGGCCGTGCTGGGGCGGTCGTGTGGCAGCCCCGGCAGCGGGAGGGACTGATATCATGGATACGCCTTGTTCCTGCCTCGCTTCAGACTGCTGATCGCCGTGCTCGCAACCAGCCTGGCGGGGCTGTCTTTGCACCCGCACCCTGCGCTTGCCAGACAGGCTGCCGGCGCGCGTCCTGCGCAGGCGCTGACGGTCATCTTGCCGCAGGCACGCACGCCGCTGCCCGTTTCGCAGTCCGGTGACCAGCTCATGGTGGCGCTCGACGACCTCGCGCCGCTCTTCGGCCTGACCCTGCGCGAGGACGGCATCGGCGGCGGCCTGGTCGTGACAGCCGCCAACGGGAAGCGGGTGCTGCTGACGCCGGGACAGCCGCTCGCCTCCGCCGACGGCCGCCTGGTGTCGCTGCCGGCCGCGCCGGCCCGTGACGGGGGCCGCTGGCTCGTTCCCATCGACTTCCTGCCCATGGCGATCGCGCCAGTGACCGGCACGCGCGTCGAGGTGCGCCGTGCTTCGCGCCTCGTGCTGGTGGGCGACGTCCGTGTGCCTCGGGTCGAAATCCGCCAGCAGGAAGCCGGCGGGGTGATCCGGCTCACGCTCACGGTTGCGCCGCGGGCAGGTCACCAGGTGACCCACGAGGGGAACCGCCTGCTGCTGCGGTTCGACGCGACGGCCCTCGATCCCGTGCTGCCTGCCGTCACCCCCGGCCCGCTGCTCCAGGGAATCCGGCTCGGCGAAGGCCCGGCCACCATTGCCGTGGACCTCGGTCCCCGGTTCGGCTCCTACCGCGCATCGGCCGCGACGCACGACGCCAACAGCGAGGTGGTCGTCGAACTGGTGCCCGCCTTCACCGACCAGGCGCTGCCGGTGCCGCCCCCGTCGGCCCCCGCGGCCGAGCCGCTGTTGAACCTGGCGCCGCCGCGCCCGTCGGTGAGGACCGTCGTGATCGACGCGGGGCACGGCGGCGATGAGCCCGGAGCGTCGGGCCCGTCCGGGGCGCTGGAGAAAGAGATCACGCTCGCGATTGCCAGGCGCCTGCGGGCAGTGCTGGAGGGACGCCTCGGCCTGCGCGTCCTGATGACGCGCGACGGCGACAAGACCGTATCGCTCGACGAGCGCGCGGCGCTGGCCAACACCAACAAGGCCGACCTCTTCATCAGCCTGCACGCGAACGCCTCGCTCAGGCCCGCCACGCGGGGCGCGCAGGTGTACTTCCTGAGCGCCGCCGGGGCAGGCACCGAGGCGAGCCGCGTCTCGCTGGCGTCGGGGGCGCTGCCGACGCTTGGCGGCGGCTCGCGTGATGTCGAGCTGATTCTCTGGGACCTCGCGCAGCTCCGCCACGTCGACGAGTCGGCCGCCTTCGCTGCGATCCTCGAGGAGGAGTTGCGCGGCCGGATCGCGATGAACGTGCGACCGGTCCTCCAGGCGCCCTTCCGCGTGCTGGCGGCGGCCAACATGCCGGCGGTGCTCGTCGAGACCGGGTATCTCACCAACGCCGAGGACGAACGCCTGCTGAAGACGGCCGGCCACCAGGACCTGATCGTCCAGGCGCTGCTCCATTCGGTGATCCGGTTCCGCGAGGCGCGCGAGCGCGGCATCACCGCGGCGCCCGCCAGTTCCCCCGCTCCCAACCCATCGAACCCACCGGCTCCCAGCCCGTCGAGGCCCACGCCGTGAGGCGCTCGTTGTTTGTCTGGATCGGGGTGATGGCCGCCGTCGTGGCGGCTGCCGGGCTGGGCGCGGTCGTCCTGAGCCGGTGGCTCGCCTCCGGCGTCGAGGAGCCGGCAGCCGAGAGCGGGCCCGCGCCGGTGGACGAAACGCGGAAGATCAAGGCGCGGCTGTTCTACGTGGCGGACGACGGCGTGCACCTGGTGCCGGTGGAACGGGAAGTGCCATTGGGCGCCACCACGGCCGACCAGGCACGACGGATCGTCGAGGCGCTGCTCGAGCCGCCGCCATCGCCGCTGCTGTCGGCCATCCCAGCCGGAACCCGGCTCCGAGCCCTCCACCTGACCGAGGCCGGCCAGGCCTTCGTGGACCTGAGCGCCGAGGTGCGGTCGGCCCACCCGGGCGGCCTGACGAACGAAATCCTCACGGTGTACTCGATCGTCGATTCGCTCACCGTGAACCTGCCGGGACTCACCGGCGTGCAGATCCTCGTGGACGGCCACGAGGCCGACACGCTGGCCGGCCATGTCGACCTGCGGCGTCCCCTCGCCCGCAGCACCTTCTGGATCGACGAGGACACACCCCGCTGACACCGCGAGCACGAAGATGACCCGAGCCGACAACCGCACGCCGTCCACCCTCAGGCCCACGCGACTGACGCCGCACTTCGTGAAGCACGCGGAGGGCTCGGTCCTCATCGAGGCCGGCGACACCCGCGTCGTCTGCACGGCCAGCGTCGAGGACCGCGTGCCCCCGTTCCGGCGCGGCTCGGGCAAGGGGTGGGTGACCGCCGAGTACGGCATGCTGCCCCGGTCCACGACGACGCGCAGCGTGCGCGAGGCGTCGGCGGGAAAGGTGGGAGGGCGGACGCAGGAGATCCAGAGGCTGATCGGGCGGTCGCTGCGCGCGGTGACCCGCATGGAGGAGCTTGGCGAGCGCACGATCTGGGTGGACTGCGACGTCATCCAGGCCGACGGCGGCACGCGGACCGCGGCAATCACCGGCGGCTTCGTCGCCCTGGCGCTCGCGCTGCAGAAGCTCTACCAGCAGGGCCAGATGGCCACGGTGCCGTTGCAGGACCTGGTCGCGGCCACCAGCGTGGGCATCGTGGACGGCGTGCCGCTGCTCGACCTGGCCTACGAGGAAGACTCGCGTGCCGAGGTGGACATGAACGTCGTGCAGACGGGCGACGGCCGCCTCATCGAGGTGCAGGGCACGGCCGAAACCGCCCCGTTCGGGCGCGAGGCGCTGATGACGATGCTCGATCTGGCGGCCGAAGGAATTGCCGCGCTCAATCGCCTGCAGCTCGAGGTGCTCGGCGACATCCCCTTCGGGCGATGATTTCCGAACTGGTCATCGCCACCGGGAACGCCGGAAAGGTCCGCGAGATCCGCGGGGTGCTCGACGGCCTCGGGCTGACACTCCTTTCGCTGGCCGATCTCGACCCCGTCCCCGAGCCCGAGGAAACCGGGCGGACGTTCGCCGAGAACGCGCGCGCCAAGGCGCTGGCCTACGCGTCGGCCCTGGGCCGGGTGGTTGTGGCCGAGGACTCGGGGCTCGAGATCGACGACCTCGATGGCGCCCCCGGCGTGCTCTCTGCCCGGTTCGGCCTTCCCGGCGCGCCGTCCTATCCCCAGAAGTTCGAGCTGATCTACCGGATGCTCCGCGAGCGTACCGGGCGCGTGGACAGCCGCGCGCGGTTCGTGTGCGCGCTCGCCGTCGCGGCGCCGGGCGGCCTCGAACGAGGCGCGGCGTCAAGTCCCCAGGTAGTCTTCGAGGCAACTGGAACCGTGGAAGGACGGATCGTCGAGCCACCTCGAGGCACGGGCGGCTTCGGCTACGACCCCATCTTCTACTACCCGCCGTTCGGCCTGACACTGGCCGAAGTGCCAGCCGACCGAAAGGCAGCGGTCAGCCACCGCGGCAAGGCGTTCAGGAAGCTGAGGGAGTATCTCAGGCCAGAGCCCTGAGCCCGCCTTCGCTTCGCCTCCGGCTTGCTCAGATCCTCGGCGAGCTTCGGCGCGGCAAACCCTCGAGCCGTGAGCCCGTGTGCCATCAGCCGGGAGCCTTGAGCCGTGAGCCTTCTTGAAGCGGCCGCAGGCGGACGCCCCGAGAGGCATCCGCCCGGGAAACCACGGAAGGTGGTCGGGTCGGCTCCTTCACACGCCGGTCAACGGCGGCCGGGCCAACCCGGTGGGAAAATGTCGTTCTCTTCTTCTGCTTCACGGGCGAGAACGACAGGTCGCGCGGGAATCAGTTCACATCACAGCCGTGCCCCGAACGAACGCCCCATCCGGGGTGCGGGCAAGGAATCGGGCATCGACCAGCGCCGCCAGCAGCGCGTCACACACGCTCCTGTCGAGACGCCACAACCGCTGCGCCTGTGCGACCGTCAGCCGCAGTCCCGGCAGTTCCTGGAACTCTCCCTGGATGCGTTCCAGCGTCTCGCGAATGCGCAGCGCCGATGAACCGATGCTCACTACCTGCTCCTGCACCTTGAGGGATGTTGTCGGGTGCGGCCGCTGGTAATGTAGCAAGCTCGGGGCCATCGAGTTGCCACAAGCGGCGCGTGGGTGGAGCCCGAGGTTTCTGAGCGATTTCCCGGCGGAGGCGGCAATCGGCCTTGGAAGGCAAGCCCGGCTGCGCGTCAGGATGCCATGCGCGGGGGGGACCGCGTCGTCGCAAAAACATGCACCCCGGTTGGCTCAGCGCGGCCTGTCGTTCGCGCAGGGCCAGACCTCCGCCGACGCGGCGACCATGTTGGGCGCAAGCGGTACAATCGGGCCGTGAGCGAGCAGAAGCCCGCAAGCGGCGGGAGTGTCCGGCTGGACGTCTGGCTCGACGTGGCCTGCCTGTTTCGAACGCGCTCGGAGGCCCAGCAGGCCTGCAACGGCGGCAAGGTCGAGGTGAACGGCCAGGCCGGAAAACCCCACCGGCTTGTCCACGTGGGCGACCGCCTCCGGATCACCCGGCCCCACGGCCGCCGGCAGGTGGTGGTGGTCCGCGAGCTGGCCGAGAAGCACGTCCCCAAGGCGGCGGCCCGGGCGCTGTACGAGGATCAGACCCCGCCCCCCACCCCCGAGGAACTGGAGCAGATCGAGCTGGCCCGGGCATTCCGCCGCAGTTTCGGACCCCGGCCGTCACGGGCCCCGGACAAGCGGGCCCGCCGCGAGCTTCGCCGGCTGAAGGGCCAGTAGACAGGCCCTTTCACCCGGCAGGCATTTGGCAGCATGGCTCGCCGATGTCTCGATCTCACGGCCGGGACACGCGGGGCCACCCCCCGCCGGCGCAAGCGTTCCGGACGCTTGACCTCGGCACACCAGGCGCCCTCCTGCACGACCAGGGCACCTCGTTCCGCGTGGCCGCCCCGTCGGCGCGGCAGCTGGTGGTCCACTTCGAGGACGGCGTGCACCGCCCGACCCGGCTCGACCCGGTGTCACACGGCCTCTTCGAGGGTTTCGTCGCTGGCGTGGGCGCCGGTGCGCGGTACCGGCTGCAGGCCGACGACATGGCCCCGATGCCCGACCCCGGGTCCCGGTTTCAGCCGGAAGGGGTTCACGGCCCATCCGAGGTGATCGATCCGCGGTTCGAGTGGACCGATGCGGCGTGGCCGGGGCCCGACCCGCGGGCGATGCGGCTCTACGAACTGCACGTCGGCACGTTCTCCCCGACCGGGACGTACGACGCGGTTGCGGCCCGGCTTCCGTACCTGGCGGACCTTGGCGTCAACGTGCTCGAGCTGATGCCCCTCGCCGACTTCCCGGGAAACCGCAACTGGGGCTACGACCCCGGCGCGCTGTTCGCGCCGGCGCGGTGTTACGGGCGCCCCGAACGGCTGCGGCACCTGGTGAACGAGGCGCACGCGCACGGCCTGGCGGTCATCCTGGACGTCGTCTACAACCACCTGGGCCCGGACGGGGCCTACCTGGCGGCGTTCATGCCGTCGTTCTTCTCGGAAGAGCGCGACAGCCCGTGGGGGCGCGCGGTCAATCTCGACGGTCCCGGCAGCGAGCTGGTCCGCTGGTTCATCCTCGAAAACGCGCGGTACTGGATCCGCGACTTCCACCTCGACGGCCTTCGCCTCGACGCCACGCACACCCTCGAGGACGGCAGTCCGCGGCACCTCCTGCAGGAACTGGCTGCCGCGGTGCGGGACGAGGCGCGGGCGGCAGGACGCCGGGCGGTCGTGATTGCCGAGGACGACCGGAACCTCGACCGGCTCGTGCGCCGCGAAGACGAGGGCGGGTTCGGCCTGGACGCCGTGTGGGCCGACGATTTCCACCACCAGGTGCGCCGTGCGACCGCCGGCGACGACGAGGGCTACTACGCCGACTACGCGGGGACGGCGCGCGACCTCGCGGCGACCGCGCAGCGCGGCTGGTTCTACACCGGGGGATACTCGCGCTACCAGCAGCGCCCGCGAGGCACCGACCCTTCCGGAGTCTCCCTCGAACGCTTCGTCTACTGCATCCAGAACCACGACCAGGTGGGCAACCGCGCCCTGGGCGAGCGGCTGCACCACCAGGTCGACCTGCCCGCCTACCTGGCGGCGTCGCTGCTGCTGCTCGCGCTGCCCGAGACGCCGCTGCTCTTCATGGGACAGGAGTGGGCGGCCGGGACCCCGTTCCTGTACTTCACGGATCACGGCGCCGAGCTGGGTCGCCTCGTCACCGAGGGACGCCGGCGCGAGTTCGCCCGGTTCAGCGCCTTTGCGGATCGTGCGGCGCGCGAGACGATCCCCGACCCGCAGGACGTGGCCACCTTCGAGGCAAGCCGGCTTCGATGGGAGGAGACTGACGCCGAGCCGCACGCGGGCGTACTGCGCTTCTACCGGGCCATGCTGGGGCTGCGCGCCCACCACCCGCTGCTGCAGGCGTCGGTTCCCTCGCGCGTCGAGGCGGTGGGCGAGGCGTCGGTCGGGGTATGGCGGGGAGAGGCCGGCGAGGGCAGCCTGCAGCTGGCCGCCCTCGTCTGCCTTGCGGGCGTGGAACGCGTCGAGGTGCCGTGGACGGGGTCGGGAGCAGGCCTGCTGCTCTCGACGGAGGACCCGTCCTTCCTGCCCGACGCGCGGCCCTGCAACCTGGGCGCGGGGCCGGGGCGGGTTACCGTGGACTTCGCCCGCCCCGGCGGGGTCGTCCTGCTCCTCGGATGATCACGACTCCTGGTTCGTCCGCTCGACCGAGCGGCGCAGAAACGTCAAGCTTTCGGCTACGGGCCCGAGCCGCTTCTTCGCCTGGGCCCACAGGTCGCGACCGACGGCATGGGCGCAGCTCTCGTCGCAGGCCTCCTCGGGGCCGAGCTGCCTGACGGTCCGCTGGTGAAGGACCATCGAGTCGTGCCAGGCGCCGAGCTGCTGCACCAGGTCGCGCACATCACCGACGCCGGCCTGCCGGGTGAGGAACTCGTAGGGATTCACGACCCGCTCCCTGCGCTGGCCAGCACCGGCCGCCACTGCTCGCGCGCCGCCCGTGCGGCGTCGGCGCGCAGCAGTTCGCCGGCCGTCAGCTGCCCGGCGCGCTCGATGACGCTGTCGACGGCCGCCCTGATGTCCTCATCCTGGCGCCGCGCCCGCACGTGACGCGGCTGCAGCCCCTCCTCTTCGGGCGCGATCGTCACGGCCAACCCGCAGTGGTAGCGACCGCGGGGCTCGTTCGGGCGCTCGATGACGCGCACCCGGATCGTGTCCACCCGGTCGCCGAAGCGGCCGAACTCGAGGAGGGCCCGCCGCTCGATGTAACGGCGTATATCAACCTGGTGCGCCAGCGCGCTTCCCTGGATGTCCAATCGCATGCCTGCTTCGACCTCCCTCGGGACCACGGTCCCGCGGCGGGAAAAGGGCCCGCCTGCCTTGGAGGAACGCAATTCGGCGGCCAACCAGGGCCTTTGTCTTGGTCTTGGTAAGTGCCTGTAGAAGAGATATTTACTGGTCTTACTGAAGAGGGCGCGGAACGGGCGAACTTTCATTGTGAAACATACACCTTCACATCGAAAGACCCCTTCTTCGCTTCGACCCCTTCCCTGCTACCTTTTCCTTCTTCCTCCCTCCCTCTCCCGGGGCGCCTTCGACCCGCGCTCCTCGAACAGGCCGTAGCGACGCATCATTCGCCACAGGGTCACGGTGCTGATGCCCAGCGCCGCGGCGGCCTCCTTGCGGCTGCCGCCCGACCGGCGAAGCGCCTCGACCACCATGGCGCGCGTGTGGCTGGCCAGGCGAAGGTCTGTCCCGGGGCGGGGCGGCGCGTCGCGGGCCTCGACGATCTCCGGGGGCAGGTCTTCGAGGCCGAGCGTCCGTCCGCGCGCGAGGATCACCGCCCGCTCGATCGCGTGCTCCAGCTCGCGGACGTTCCCCGGCCAGGCGTAGTTGAGAAGCGCCGTCATCGCCGCCGGTGAGATTCCTGCCACCGGTTTCTGCAGCCGCTCGGCCGCGTGCCGCACGAACTCGTGCACCAGCGCCGGGATGTCCTCGCGCCGGTCGCGAAGCGGCGGCAGGACGATGACGAACCCGGCGAGCCGGAAGAACAGGTCCTCGCGGAAGCGCCCCTCGCCGACGGCCAGGCGCAGGTCGCGGTTGGTGGCCGCGATGATCCGGGGCCGCGCCTTCAGCGTCCGCTCCCCGCCGACCCGGCGGATCTCGCCCTCCTGGATCGCGCGCAGCAGCTTGGCCTGCAGCGTGGGCGCGATCTCGCCGACCTCGTCGAGGAACAGCGTCCCGTGGTTGGCCACCTCGAAGAGGCCGGGCTTGTCGCGCACCGCGCCGGTGAAGGCACCGCGCACGTGGCCGAACAGCTCCGACTCGAGCAGCGTCTCGGTGAGCGCCGCGCAGTTCACCGAGACCAGCGGGCCGCCGGCGCGCGCGCTGTGCTCGTGGATCAGGCGGACGATGAACTCCTTGCCCGTGCCGCTCTCGCCGGCCACGAGCACCGTGGTGTCGAGCGGCGCGACGCGCGAGGCCATCTCGACGACCTCGCGGAGCGCGGCGCTGCGGACGATGAAGCGCCGGCTGGCCACGTGCTGCGCGACCCGCTGCTGCAGCAGGTCCATCTCGCGCTCGCGCCGGGCCAGCGCCTCCTCGCGGCGCGCCAGCTCGCTGCGCTGCCGGCTGGCCGCCACCCGCAGGCGCTCGACCTCGGCCGCCAGGTCGGCCCCCTGGAAGTCGAACCGCAGCGACTCGAGCTCGTCACCCCACGACGAGGCGTCCTGGCCGAGCAGCGTGCAGTGCGAGTGCCCCTGCCCGAGGCACTTCCGCTCGCGGAAGTACACCTCGTGCCCGAGCGACGCGCTCGCGTACCCGCTGATGTAGCCCACCAGGCTCCAGCACACCGGCTCGGTGCTCGTACCGAAGTGCTCGCGGTGCTGCTCGGCCTCGTACGACCCGCGCCACACCAGCGGGCAGCGGAAGCGCCCTCGATCGGCGTCGTACTCGACCCGCCCCATCTCGCCGAGCACGATCCCCTCGAGCGCGTGCAGCCGGGCGCCGGCGCGGACCCGGTCGAGCGCGCTTCGGCCGCCGAGCTGGTCGCGCAGGTTGATGGCGTCGTGGTAGCCGTCGGCAAACCCGAAGCGCAGCAGCAGGCGGCGCGCGGTCGGCTCGCCGAGCGTCTCGATCAGCTCCTTGCGCAGCAGGCCCATCGCGGCCGCGCTCAGGATGACCACGCGCTGGTCGT
>JARKSS010000446.1 GCA_029974175.1 Vicinamibacterales bacterium | reverse complement strand
GGGCGCCGCCCCCCTCCAATCCCGGTCGTTCCGTTGACAGGTGGTGCGGCCGAACCGCTGATGGCCGTCCGCTATCCGCACCGCGACATACAATCGAGTCCCGTCGATGCACGCGCACGTCGTCCCCCTCGATCTCGTCGTTCTCGCTGCGTACTTCCTCGCCACGATGGCACTGGGGCTTGGGCTGTCACGGCGAAGCCGCTCGGTGGAGGGGTTCACCGCGGCGGGGCGCAGCCTCCCAGGGTGGCTGACCGGCCTGTCCATCCTCGGCACCTACGTCAGCAGCATCACCTTCCTGGCGCTCCCCGCGCGCGCGTACGCCGGCAACTGGAACACCTTCGTCTTCAGCGTCTCCATCCCGCTCGCCGCCTGGATTGCCGTGCGGTGGTTCGTTCCGTTCTACCGGCGCAGCGCGCACCTCTCGGCCTACCACCATCTCGAGGCGAGGTTCGGCCCGTGGGCTCGGGGCTACGCGAGCCTCTGCTACCTGCTGACGCAGCTGGCCCGCATGGGCACGGTGATGTACCTGATGGCGCTGCCGATGACAGCGCTGCTCGGCTGGGACATCCGGGTAGTCATCCTGGTGACCGGCATCTCGGTCACCATCTACTCGCTGACAGGCGGCCTGGTGGCCGTCATCTACGCGGACGCGCTGCAGACGATCGTGCTGATGGGCGGAGCGCTGCTGGCGGCCGTCCTGGCCGTTGCCGCTTTACCGGGCGGCGTGGGCGACGTGTTCCGGGTGGCGGCCGGGCACGGGAAGCTCAGCCTCGGCTCGTTCGGCGCCAGCCTGGGCGAACCGACGGTGTGGGTGGTGCTCCTCTACGGCTTGGTCATCAACCTGCAGAACTTCGGCATCGACCAGAACTACGTGCAGCGTTACCTCGCGTCGCGGACCGACGCCGAGGCCCGCAAGAGCGTATGGCTGGGCGGCCTGACGTACGTACCCCTCTCGGCGCTGTTCCTCTTCATCGGCACGACGCTCTTCGCCTACTACTCTGCGCACCCGGGCGCGCTGCCCGGCGAGCTGCGCGATCCGGGACGCGCCGACTGGGTGTTCCCGTGGTACATCGTCACGGCCCTGCCGCCCGGCGCCGGGGGGCTGCTCATCGCCGCGATCTTCGCGGCGGCGATGAGCACGGTCTCGACCAGCCTGAACTCGTCGGCGACGATCATTCTGAGCGACTACTACCGGCGCGACGTGTACCGCGACGCGACCGAGCGCCAGTCGATCCGGTTCCTCCGCGCGGCGTCGGTCGTGGGCGGCGTAGCGGGGACGGGCCTGGCGCTCGCGTTGTTCCGGGGGCGAAGCGCGCTCGACGCCTGGTGGACGCTGGCCGGGGTC
>JARKSS010000436.1 GCA_029974175.1 Vicinamibacterales bacterium | reverse complement strand
GGGCGCCGGGTGCTGCTGGTCTCGACCGATCCTGCCCACTCGACCTCCGACATCTTCGGCCGGCCATTCGGTGCGAACGAACAGGAAGTCCTGCCGAACCTGTGGGGCCAGGAGCTCGACCAGGAGGCCGAGGCCCGGCGCTACCTGGACGAGGCGAAAGAGCGCCTGGCCGGCCTCTTCAGCCCCGCGGTGCTGCGGGAAGCCGCGCGCCAGATCGAGCTGGCGGCCTCGATGCCCGGCGTGACAGATGTCGCACTGTTCGAGCGCATGGCCACGATCGTCCTCTCGCGGCTGGAGGCGTACGACCTGGTCGTCTTCGACAACGCTCCAACAGGGCACGCGCTGCGGCTGTTGCGGATGCCCGAGCTGATGACCTCGTGGGTGCGCGCGCTCACCCTGCGTCGCCGTCAGGCGCTCGCCGCAGTGGAACAGGCGTCCCCGTCTCCCCCGAGTGGAACAGGCGCCTCGCCTGTCGGTGACGCTTCATCCTCAGACCCCGTCCTTCAGTCCCTGGAGGCACGGGCCGAGCGGTTGGCTCGCTTCGAAGGTGTTCTCACGCTCACGGGCCATACGGCCTTCGTGCTCGTGCTCGTTCCCGAGCGTCTTCCAATCGAGGAGAGCGCGCGTGCCGTGCACCTGCTCGAGGAGACGGGCGTGCCGCTCGGCGCCGTGGTCGTGAACCGCGTGCTGCCCGAGACCTCTGCCGACCCGTTCCTCCGCGCGCGGAAGGCGCAGGAACAGGTCTACCTCGACGAGATTGCGCGACGGCTTTCCTCTGCGCCGCACGTGCTCGTCCCGCAACTTGCTCGCGACGTCTACGGCCTCGACAGCCTCGAGGAGATCGGCCGGCACCTGCTGAACGGCAGCCTCGGCTGACGGTTGAACCACAAAGAACACAAAGAACACGAAGGATGACAGAGACGCCGGCCCCATCGTGGCCGGCGCCCGAAGACCGGCCGGAACCGACGGGTCCGTTGTACTCCTCGCCAACTCGTCGCGGTGGCCCCCAGCTGCCCAATCCCACGATACGGTCCAAGGAGCTTCAGGCGACAATCCCGGCAGGCAATCCGGTGAGCCGACGAACGCCTGGAGGTGACGCATGCTGAGCACCATCGTGTCGTCGCTCGTGGTTTTCTCGGCAGCGTGGACCAATGACCGCCACAACGGCATTGCGGTACGGGCGGTCTTCGGGCGGTCGGCCGCAGGCCGACCGTGGCGTCTCGCGGCAGCCCACGCTCGCAAACAAGAACAACCAGCTCCTGCTTGCTTGCGAGCGCGGGCCGCCGCGTGACGTCCGGCCGCGTGCGCGGCCGCCGAAGACCGTGCGGGGGACCTCGGGGCAACGACGGAAACGCCGCGTCGCCCAAACCTCTTTGTGTTCTTCGTGGTCTTTGTGGTTGATATCGTCCGTGGGGGAATACGGGCCGGCGATTGGTGCTGCTGGTAGAATGAGCCGGCCGCAAGGTTGTTCCTCGATGCATACCCTTCCCGTTGACCGCGACTTCATCGTCTCGACGCTCGCCGGCCTGGTACGTCTCGACTCGATCAACCCGTCGATTGCCGCCGGGGGCGCCGGAGAGGCTGCCGTTGCTCGAAGCCTGGCCCGGACGTTCGAGTCCCTGGGCCTCGAAGTCGAGATTCTCGAAGGCCAGCCGGGCCGACCTTCGGTGCTCGCCACGCTGCGGGGCACGGGGGACGGGCCCTCGCTGATGCTGAACGGCCACGAGGACACGGTGGGCGTGGAGGGTATGCCGGCGCCGTTCTCCGCCGAGATTCGCGGCAACAGGATGTACGGCCGCGGCACGCACGACATGAAGGGGAGCCTGGCGGCCTGCGCCGGCGCGGTCAAGGCGCTGGTGGACGCCCGGGTGCGCCTGCGGGGGGATCTCCTCGTGGCCGCGGTGGCCGACGAGGAGTACGGCAGCCTCGGGACCATGGAGGTGAGCGTGCATCGCCAGGTGGACGCGGCCATCGTCACCGAGCCCACCAACCTGGCCATCTGCCTCGCGCACAAGGGATATGTCTGGATCGAGGTCGAGACGACCGGGCGTGCGGCGCACGGGAGCCGCTTCACCGAAGGCATCGATGCGAACCTTCGCATGGGACGGTTCCTGGCCCGGCTCGAGGACCTGGAACGATCGCTGCGCACCGGTCCGTCGCACCCGTTGGTCGGGCCGCCATCGCTGCACGCCGCGCTGCTGCACGGCGGCAGCGGCATGAGCACCTACGCGGAACGGTGCCGGCTCACGATCGAGCGCCGCACGGTCCCGGGCGAGACCGAGCCGTCGGTCCTCGAGCCGCTGATGGCTGCCGCGGCCGCCCTGCACGAGGAAGACCCGTCGTTCGTCGCGTCGGTGCGCAGCGTGTTCGCGCGCAATCCCTGGGAAGTGTCGCCCGACGCAACCATCGTGCGCGTTCTCGGGGAGGCGGCCCAGGAAGCGCTCGGTGCCCGCCCTGCGTTCGTTGGCGATACGCCATGGATGGACGCCGCGCTGCTGGCAGAGGCGGGCATCGAAACGGTGGTCATGGGGCCGACCGGGGCGGGCGAGCACTCGGCCGAGGAGTGGGTAGACCTCGACAGCGTCGTTACCCTGGCGGAGATCCTGGCGAGGACGGCGATTCGGTATTGCGGAACGGACCAGGGAGAGAGGCAATGAACCCGGCACGGCGGCAGGCGGCCATCCTTGACCTCATCGATCGCGAGCGCATCGACAGCCAGCGTGTCTTGCGGCAGCGTCTTCGGGCACGTGGCATTGTCGCGACGCAGACGACGATCTCGCGCGATCTGAAGGCGCTGGGGCTCGTGAAGCGCGCCGCTGACGGCACCTACGCCCGGCCGGGGCAGGAGGGAGGCGCCCCGATCGAGGCGCGGCTGGCCCAGCTCGCCCGGGTCGTCGGCCGCTCGGTCGCCCGCGCCACCCGCGTCCAGCAGCTCGTGGTGCTTCGCACGCCTCCCGGGGAGGCGCAACAGGTGGCGGTGGCCATCGACCGGGCCGCGCTCGACGAGGTCGTCGGCACTGTCGGCGGCGACGACACCGTCCTGATCATCGCGGGCAGCTCGAATCAGGCCAAGGCCTTCCTCGGCCGGCTCGAGACGCTGATTGCCGGAGTGAAAAAGTAGAGAGGGAGGGCAGGGCCCGGCCGCTCAGCGCGGACCCTCGGCCGCCGTCAGCCACTTTCCGAGCACATCGGCCAGCTCGCTGCACGCGCGGTCAACGGCGGGCGAGAGCGGCGCGTTCAGCTCGAGGACAGCGGGCTGGATGCCGATGAGCGCCACGCGGCAGCCCAGCTCGGCGATGAGGAACTTGGCGAAGACGGAAGGTGGCAGGGTGTGGGTGGAGGCGCTCAGGCCGTCGGCCTCCTCCCAGTCGATCCAGGCCGTCGCGCCCGGTGGGCCGCCCTGGTCGGCGGCGTCGATCTGAAGCACCAGGTCGGGCCGGAAGCGCCGGAGGGGGCCGCTGAAGTTCTCGGGGGCCAGGCCGGCATCGAGCAGGAGCAGGCCCGGGGTGGCCGGCAGGCGTGCCGCCAGTTCCCTGACGACGTGGGGGCCCGCGCCATCGTCGCCGTTCAACTGGTTGCCGACCCCGATGATCGCAATCCGGGCGGGGCGGGGAGAGGGAAGGGCCAGCATCACACCCCCTGGCCGGGTCGCGACGCGGCCTCGCGTTCGCGCAGCACGGCGAGGTCCTCGTCGCGCCCGAACGTGTGAAGGAACTGCTCGCGCGCCAGGCCCGCCAGCTCCCACTGTTCGTGCGACATCGAGAGGGCGTCGAAGTTGCAGCTGACCACGCACTGGGCGCAGTAGGTGCACCGGTCGGCGTGGAACTTCATCGCGAAGCGCTTGGTGGCCTTGTCCACCACGACCAGTTCGAGCGCGCGGGCGGGGCAGTCGCGCATGCAGATCTTGCAGCCGGTGCAGCGTGACGGTTCGAAGGCGAGCAGGCCGCGCAGGCGGGCCGGGGCCTTCCGGCGCTCGAAGGGATAGAGCTCGGTCGCAGGACGCTTGAACAGCGCCCGTGATACATCCCCGATCATCGCACCGATTCGCATGGTGAACCTCGAAACCTCCGAACCGTCCTGGCCCCTAGCAGGCCGCCGGAAAACACGGCCTGAATGGAAAATGTCTCCATTGTTCCTTTTACATTGCAGGCTTCCTTCTTCAGCAACCTCCTAGCCCCTAGCCCCTAGCACCTAGTCCTAGCACCGCCAGCACCAGCAGCTGCGCGAGCGCCAGCAGGATGCCGACGCGCCACCACAGGCCCACCGTCTGGTCGATGCGCAGGCGGGCGAACAGCGCCTGCAGGCCCGCCGTGAGCACCAACAGGGCCCCGGTCTTCAGCAGGAACTCGAGCGGGTTGGCAATGCCGCCCAGGTAGAAGGTGGCGACCAGCGTCAGGCCCACGAAC
>JARKSS010000090.1 GCA_029974175.1 Vicinamibacterales bacterium | reverse complement strand
GTTCCCGCGTCGATCGTCGTGAGGATGAACAGGGCCTCGAACATGATGGCGAAGTGGTACCAGTAGTCCATCAGGCCGCGCATCCCCGGCAGGGCGCTGAAGATCTGCGCCATGCCGACCGCCAGCGACACCGCGCCGCCGGTCCTTCCGGCCACCGTCTCGCCGACCGCCGCCTCGAGCGCCGCGAGGTTGACCGGGGTGATGCCGAGCGTGGCGAAGATCGACGGGGGCACGTTGATGGCGAAGTAGTCGCCGGGGTGGAGTGCGGCGGCGGCGATGAGCGCGACGATGCCCACCAGCCCCTCGATGAGCATCGCGCCGTAGCCGATCGGGCGGATGTCCGACTCCTTGTCGATCATCTTCGGGGTGGTGCCCGACCCGACCAGGCTGTGGAACCCCGAAATGGCCCCGCATGCGATGGTGATGAAGACGAACGGGAACAGCGCACCCTTGATGATCGGCCCGCCGCCGGCCGCGAATTCCGTGATCGCGGGCATGTGCAGCTCGGGGTTCACGATGATCACGCCGGCCACCAGCAGGAGGATGGTCCCGATCTTCATGAACGCGCTCAGGTAGTCGCGCGGCGCCAGCAGCATCCAGACCGGGAGCACCGAGGCGAGGAACCCGTAGATCGCCATCGCGACGACGAGCTGGTGGTGCGTGAGCGTGAAGTACTGCCCGAACGCCGTGCCGGCCAGCGGCTTGCCGAAGGCGACCGCCGCCAGCAGGCCGATCACGCCGATGATGGTCGCCTCGGTGATCTTCCCGCGGCGGAACCGGTACATGTAGAAGCCCATGAACAGCGCCAGCGGGATCGTCGCACCGATCGTGAAGGTGCCCCACGGGCTCTGGCTGAGGGCGTTGACGACCACGAGGCCGAGGCCGGCCAGGGCGATGACGACAATGAAGAGGATGGCGAGGCCGGTGGTCAGCCCGGCCACCGGGCCGATCTCGATCCGGGCGATCTCGGCCAGCGAGCGGCCGCCGCGGCGGGTCGAGGCCCACAGGATGATGAGGTCGTGGACGGCGCCAGCGAGCACGACGCCGGCCACCAGCCACAGCAGGCCTGGGGCGTAGCCGAACTGCGCGGCCAGGACGGGGCCGACCAGCGGGCCGGCGCCGGTGATGGCGGCGAAGTGATGGCCGAAGAGCACCCAGCGCGAGGTGGGGTAGTAGTTGTGGCCGTCGTACTGGGTGTGGGCTGGCGTGGGGCGCGTGTCGTCCAGCACGAGGAGGCGCGCGGTGATGAACGCGCTGTAGTAGCGGTAGGCGACGACCAGGATGCACAGGATTGGGACCAGGACGTAGAGCGCGTGCATCGGCAGATGATACTTGATACCTTGACAGGATGCGTTCCGCGCGGCGGCTGCTGCCGTACATGCTCGCCTACCGGCGTCCCCTGGCGCTCGGCCTCTCCTGCGTCGTCGCCACCACGGCCGTATCGCTGGTCTCGCCCTGGGTGCTCAAGTACGCCATCGATGACCTGACGGTCGGGGTGACACACGGAAAGCTTGCCTGGTACGGGACGCTGCTGCTGGGCCTGGGCATCCTCAGCGGCGTCTTCCGCTTCCTGATGAGGCGCCTCATCATCGGTGTCTCGCGGCACATCGAGTACGACCTGCGGAACCAGTTCTTCGCCACCCTGCAGCGGCAGCCGGCCGCCTACTTCCAGTCGCGGCGGACGGGCGACCTGATGTCGCGCGCCACCAGCGACCTGAACGCCGTCCGGACGGTGGTCGGCCCGGCCATCATGTACACCACCAACACCGCGATCCTCTTCGTGGTGGCGATCGCGCTGATGGCCTCCATCGACTGGCGCCTGACGCTGGTCGCCCTGGCACCGCTGCCGGCGGTCTCGGTGGCCGTCCGCCTGTTCGGCCAGGCCATCCACGATCGCTTCGAGCGCATCCAGGCGCAGCTGTCTGACCTGAGCGCGGTGGTGCAGGAAACGCTCGCCGGCGTCCGCGTCGTCCGGGCCTACCGGCAGGAGCAGGCCGAGATCGAGCGTTTCGCCCGCTCGAACCGGGAGTACCTCGAACGGAACCGCATCCTGATCCGCCTGCAGAGCCTGTTCTTTCCGAGTCTGTCTCTGCTGCTCGGCCTTGGCGCGCTGCTCATCCTCTGGCTCGGGGGGCGTGCGGCGGTGGAGGGGCGGATCACGGTTGGCGAGTTCGTCGCCTTCAACGCCTACCTCGCGATGCTGGCGTGGCCGATGATCGCCTTCGGCTGGGTCACCAACATCGTGCAGCGGGGACTGGCTTCCTGGGGCCGCCTGCTGGAGGTGCTCGACGCCGAGCCATCGATTGCCGATCCCCCGTCCGGCCGTGAGGTGCGGCTGCCGTCGATCCGTGGCGAGATCGAGTTCCGCTCGCTTTCCTTTGCGTTCGGCGAGCAGGTGGTGCTGCGCGACGTGTCGGTCCGGATCGAGGCGGGGCAGACGCTCGCGCTCGTAGGGGCCACGGGGTCTGGCAAGTCCACGCTCATCAGCCTGCTGCCGAGGCTGTACGACCCGCCGCCGGGCACGGTGTTCCTCGACGGCGTGGATGTACGCGACCTGCCGCTCGCCCAGCTGCGATCGGCGTTCGGCTTCGTCTCGCAGGAGCCGTTCCTCTTCTCCGACACGCTTGCCAACAACATCGCCTTCGGGACCGGGCGGCCCGCGGCCGAGCAGATGGACCGGATCCGGTGGGCGGCCGGGATTGCGCAGCTCGACAAGGACGTCGCCGGCTTCCCGAAGGGCTACGACACGATGGTGGGGGAGCGGGGGATCACGCTGTCGGGCGGGCAGAAGCAGCGGACGGCGCTGGCGCGGGCGCTGATCCCCGACCCGAAGGTGCTGATCCTCGACGACGCGCTGTCGGCGGTGGACACCTACACCGAGGAGCGGATCCTGTCGGGGCTGCGCGGCGTGATGCGCCAGCGCACCTCCATCATCGTGTCGCACCGGGTCTCCACGGTGCGAGAGGCCGACCTCATCCTCGTGCTCGAGGGCGGGCGCGTGGTGGAGCGGGGCACGCACGACGAACTCGTTCGCATGGATGGCATCTACGCGGCGTTGTACCGGAAGCAGCTGCTGGAGGAGGAACTCGCGGCTTCCTGATCCCCGATTCGCCGATTCCCGATTCGGATTCCCGACTCCCGACTCCGGACTCCCGAATCCTGAATCCTGAATCCTGAATCCCGAATCCTGATCCCTGATCCCCAAATCCCCGATGGCCCACGAAGAAGAGGTTCTCGGCAAGGCGTACGACGCGCGGCTGATGCGGCGGCTGCTGGGGTACATGCGCCCCTACCGGCGCCACGTGGCCGTCGCGTTTGCCGCGATCGTCGGCGCGTCGCTGCTGCAGCTGGCGCAACCCTACCTGGTGAAGGTGGCGATCGACCGGTACATCGCGCAGGGGAACGCTGCGGGCCTCGACCTGATCGCGGGGGCGTTCCTGGCGATCCTGCTGGCCGCCTTCGGCCTCGAGTTCCTCCAGACCTACGTCCTGCAGCTGGTGGGCCAGCGCATCATGTACGACCTCCGGGTGCAGGTGCACGGGCACCTCCAGGTGCTCGACCTGTCGTTCTACGACCGCAACCCCGTCGGGCGCCTGATGACGCGGGTGACGACCGACGTGGACGTCCTCAACGATCTCTTCGCCTCGGGCGTCATCACGGTCTTCGGCGACGTGGTGACGCTGGCCGGCATCATGGTCGTGCTGCTGGTGATGGACTGGAGGCTGGCGCTGGCGGCCTTCTCGGTGCTGCCGCTGATCGTCCTGGTCACCCAGTGGTTTCGGCGCCACGTCCGCGAGTCGTACCGCAGGGTGCGGGTGCTGATCGCCCGGATCAACGCCTTCCTGCAGGAAAACCTGGGCGGGATGGCCACCGTGCAGCTGTACCGGCGGGAGGCGGCGCAGTTCCGGAAATTCGACGAGATCGACGGCGCGCACCGCGACGCGAACCTCGACTCGATCTTCTACTACGCGGTGTTCTACCCGGCGGTCGAGATCATCGGCGCGCTCGCGGTGGCGCTGATCATCTGGTACGGCGGGGGCCTCGTGCTGGCCGAGGCGCTGACGCTGGGGTCGCTCGTCGCCTTCATCCAGTACTCGCAGCGCTTCTTCCGGCCGATCAGCGACATCTCCGAGAAGTTCAACCTCCTGCAGGCAGCGATGGCCTCGTCGGAGCGGATCTTCGGGCTGCTCGACACGAAGGTCGTGATTCGGGATCCGGATCCGAATCCCGAATCCAATCCCAATCTCGGCCTCAATCCGAATCCTGATTCCCTTCCCAATCCGCCACTGCTTCCGAGGCGGGCGGGGACGGTCGAGTTCGATCACGTGTGGTTCGCGTATTCCGGCGACGACTGGGTGCTGCGCGACGTCTCCTTCCGGGTGGAGCCTGGGCAGCGCATCGGGATCGTCGGCGCGACCGGGGCGGGGAAGACCACCGTCATCAGCCTGCTGCTGCGGTTCTACGACGTGACCCGGGGCCGCATCCTGGTGGACGGCGTGGATGTGCGCGACATGCGCCTCGACGAGCTGCGCGCGCGCTTCAGCCTGGTCCTCCAGGACGTGCAGCTGTTCTCGGGCACGATCGCCAGCAACATCCGTTTGGGCGCGCCAATCCCGGACCAGGCGGTGAGGGCTGCCGTCGAGGCGGTGAAGGCCGACCGCTTCATCGACCGCCTGCCGCTCGGCCTCCAGAGCCCCGTCGGCGAGCGGGGCGCCAACCTCTCGGTGGGACAGAAGCAGCTGCTCTCTTTCGCGCGCGCCCTCGCGTTCAACCCCTCGATCCTCATCCTCGACGAG
>JARKSS010000416.1 GCA_029974175.1 Vicinamibacterales bacterium | reverse complement strand
TGGAGCTGGCGCGCAGCTACGGGGCGCGCAAGAAGGTGGCGCGGGTCTACCCGGCCGGCTTTCCGCCCCAGGGCGAGGCGCCGCCCGCGGCAGCGCCGGCCGTCGCGTAGGCCCCCGGGGGACCACGAACATGAAGAGGCTTCCGCTCGCCACCTCGCTGCAGATCATCGCCCGCGGCACCGCGAACTGGGTGACCCGCCGGCCGATCGTCGTCTCCTTCGAGGTGACCGACTCGTGCACCTGCTGGTGCCGGCACTGCGACCACGGCGGCCCGCGCGACCAGTCGAAGGACCTGCAGCCGGCCGACTACCGCCGCTACATGGCGGCGCTCAAGCCCTGCGTCGTGCAGCTGTCCGGCGGCGAGCCGCTGCTGCGCCCGGACATCGTCGAGGTGGCCCGCTCGATCAAGGGCGGGAGGCGGGTGCCGTACCTCATCCTCGTGTCCAACTGGTCGGAGATGACCGAGGAGAAGTACCTGGCGCTGCGCGAGGCGGGGGTCAACCAGTTCTCGGTGAGCCTCGACTTCCCCGACGAGCGGCACGACGACTTCCGGCAGCTCGACGGCCTGTACCGCCACCTCGAGACGATCATCCCGCGCCTCGCCCGGCTCGGCCACGACGACATCGTTCTCAACACCTGCATCACCAGCTGGAACGTGGACCAGGTGAACAGGGCGGCCGACAAGGCGCGCGAGTGGGGCGTCAACATCAGCTTCAGCGCCTACTCGCCGCGGCGGATCAACGACCGGCGGTATTTCATCGAGACGCCCCGGCAGCTCGAGGTCCTCCGACGGGAGCTGGACGGGATCAAGCGGCGCATGAACGGCACGCACTGGATCGCGAACTCGTGCACGACGCTCGACGCGACGCGCCAGTACTTCGAGAACGGGGGAATGCCGAACTGCAAGTCGGGGCTGCGCTTCCTCGTGGTCACCTCGGACGGCGCCCTGCAGCCGTGCTCGATGCAGTTCCAGCGTTACGCGCTCGAGGACCGCGCGCGGATGGCCCGCGAGTTCACCGCGACCAACACGTGCGACCAGTGCTACGTGTCGATCCGCTCTTACCTCGACAAGCCGTTCCTGCAGCTGCTGCGCGAGAACGTCGGGGCGTTCCTGGGAGTGCGATCCTGACGGCGTAGGGGCCAGCGCTCAGGGCTCCAGGCCGCCGGGCGGGCCGGGTGCTTCAAGGAGGCTGCTTGAAGGTCGCGATCATCGGCGCCGGGAACGTGGGGGCGACCCTCGCCTACACCCTGATGGTCAGGGACGTGGCGAGCCGGATCGGCCTGATCGACATCAACCCCGAGAAGGCGCGAGGCGAGGCGCTCGACCTCGCGCACGGCGCCTCGTACGTGGACAACATCGACCTGCGCCCCGAGGGGTTCGAGGGGGTTGCCGACGCCGACGTGATCGTCGTCACGGCCGGGCGCGGCCGGCGCCCGGGCGAGTCGCGCCTCGACCTGGCCAAGGGGAACGTCGAGATCCTCGAGGAGATCATCGGCGACATCCTGCCGTACTACCGCGGCGCGGTGGTGGTGATCGTCTCGAACCCGGTGGACGTGCTCACCTACGTCGCCGTGAAGCGGCTGCCGGTCCCGCACACGCGGATCGTCGGCGCCGGCACCGCGCTCGACTCGTCCCGCTTCCGCTACCTGCTCGGCCGCGAGTTCGATATCGATCCCCGGAGCATCCACGCGTACATCATCGGCGAGCACGGCGACTCGTCGGTGCCGCTGTGGAGCATGGCCAAGCTGGGACCGATCGCGCTGACGGCCTACGCTCCGCCGGGACGGCCCCCGCTCGACGAGGCCGCCCGCGCCCGCATTCACCGCGCCGTCGTCACGGCGGGCCGAGACGTGATCGAGCGCAAGGGCGCCACCTACTACGCCGTGTCCCTCTCGGTGGCCCGCATCGTCGAGGCGGTCCTCCACGACGAGCGGAGCCTGATTACCGTGTCCACCTACCTCGACGGCTGGGAAGGCCTCAGCGACGTCTGCCTCAGCCTGCCGGCGGTCCTCGGCCGCGACGGCATCCGCGAGGTGCTGCCCATCGCCCTCGACGACACCGAGCGCGCCCAACTCCGGGCGTCGGCCGCCAGCTTGCAGGCGATGATCCGGCAGCTCGGATACTAGCCGCGCCGCCGACCGGCCGGGCCACGTGCCTGGCGGGACAGGTCCCTGTCGGGCGGCAACGGCCCGGCTGCGCGGGCTGGCCGATGAGCCACCAGGCACGCCTCTTCGATCCGCCGTTCCCCGAGGGCTTCGTCTACCAGCCCGATTTCCTCACCCCCGACGAAGAGCGGGCCGTGCTGTCGGAGATTGCGCGCCTCGAGTTCGGCGAGTTCGTCATGCGGGGCGTCGCGGCCCGCCGCCGCGTCGTGCACTTCGGCTGGCGCTACCGTCCCGAATCGACGGCC
>JARKSS010000409.1 GCA_029974175.1 Vicinamibacterales bacterium | reverse complement strand
TCCAGCGGCAGCAGGCGGGGGCCATCATCGCGGCCCGGCAGCGCATCGTCGAGGGGGCGGTGGGGATGGTCGAGATGGCGCTGGCGCGCTTGTCGGAGAAGAAACTGCTCGTGCTCGACGAGGAACGCCGGGCGACGATGGTGAGCAACCTGCTGATCGTGCTCTGCGGTGAGCGCGCTGCCCAGCCGGTGATCAACACGGGGACGCTGTACACGTAGGGCTAGGGGCTAGGGTAGGGGCTGGCTCGGGGCTCGGACAAGGATTGACGTGGAACGGAAAGCTTTCCTTCTCCGCCTGGATCCCGCGCTGCTGGAAGCGCTGCAGCGCTGGGCGAACGACGAGGTCCGCAGCCTCAACGGCCAGATCGAGTTCCTGCTTACCAAGGCCCTACGCGACGCGGGGCGGAAGAAAGCGCCGGACAAAGCGGCCGAGAAGGATCGGCGAAGCGGGAAACGGAAAGAGTAAGCGTGAAACGCAAAGCGTAGGACCGAGAATGAAAAAAGGGAGGAGGTCACGCGGCCTCCTCCCTTTTCTCCGTCTCGACGTTCGACATTCCGCTGCGAAGCAGCGGGTCCGCCTGCGGCTGCTAGCCTTCTTCCTCGAACTCGCCCTCCTCGGCGGGCAGCAGGCGGGTCGGCGCACGAAGTGCCTCGCGGTGGTCGTACAACGGCAGGTCGCGCACGTGCAGCGGGGACACGCACCCGGGCGCCTTCATCTCGACGATAACGGTGACGGGGCTGCCCTCGACGCCCTCGCGGAAGGCGATGCGGCAACCGCAGGCGAGATGCGCGTGAGTGAACCCCTTCAACATCCTTTCCAACCTCAGCGAACGCGGCGACAGCCGGACAGCCGCCGCGCACCGCGGAACGATCATACTACAGCAACGCCTTGATCTCGCTCTCGAACTGCTCCTTGCCCACCGGGCCGAGGTGGCGCTTGCAGATCCGGCCGTCGCGGCCGATGATCACCGTCACCGGGATCCCGAAGATCGGGCCGAACGCCTCCTGCACGTCGTCGCGATCCGCCCCGACGAGCAGCGGGTAATTGGTGCCGTACTCGCGGGCGAACGGGGGCAGCCGCTCGGGCGGGTCGTCCACCGACACGCCGAGCACCTGGAACCCCTTCTCGCCGTACTGCTCCTGGAACTCGATGAACCAGGGGATCTCCATCTTGCAGGGCGGGCACCAGGTGGCCCAGAAGTTCAGCAGCACCACCTTCCCCTTGTGATCGGCGAACCTCACGTCGGCCCCGTTCATGTCCTTCAGCGTGAAGTCCAGCCTGGCCTCGGGTGCGTTCGCCGGGCACGCTCCGCTGCCGCCGCTCGCCTGCGCGCCGGCCCCGCCCCGCGAGCCGTTCGATCCGACCAGGCCCACCAGGTCGGGCAGAGGGGTGAAGGACAAGACGAGCAGGCCCACGCCGAAGGCAAGCAGCAGCCAATACGACTTCTTCATCGACTCGAGACCCCCATCTACAGAGATTACTACAGGGCGCGAAGGTGACAGGCCTGGAACCCGAGCCCGGGGCGCCCCTGGCCCCCCGCGGCACTCCCTTTGCTGAGGCACGGGATGGCTTCCCGGCCGTGACGGCGGTAAGATCGCGTCCTGACCCTTGAGAGAGGTACACCCTATGCGCACG
>JARKSS010000396.1 GCA_029974175.1 Vicinamibacterales bacterium | reverse complement strand
CGCCCGAGAGCACGTCCACCATCAGCGCGAGGCCGTAGCCCTTGTGGCCGCTGAACTCCTCGCCCCGCCCGCCGAGCGGCAGGATGCCGCCTCCCGTGCGCGCCAGCAGGTTCGCCAGGACGTGGCCCGGGTTGCGCGTGTCATATCCCTTCTCGTCCACGGCCCACCCCACCGGCATCTGCCGGCGGTTGCGGTCGTACACCTCGAGCTTGCCGCGCGGCACGACGCTGGTGGCCATGTCCAGCAGGAAGTCGAGGCCGTCCCGCCCCGGGGCGCCGAAGGCGATCGGGTTGGTGCCGAGGACGGCGTCGGCGCCGTTGGTCGGCACCACCAGCGGCGCCGCGTTGGTGACCGACAGGCCGATCATCCCCGCGTCGATCGCCTTTTGGACGTAGTACCCGGCGATGCCGTAGTGGTTGCTGTTGGCGACGGTTACCACCCCGATGCCGTGGGCCCTGGCCCGCGCCACCGCCATGTCCATCGCCAGGTCCGCCGCCACCTGGCCGACGCCGTTCTTCGCGTCGATGGCGGCGATGGCCGGCGCCGGCTCGCGCACGTCGAAGGCGACGCCGGGCACGATGTAGCCCTCCTGCAGCCCCTTCACGTACCGTCCCAGGCGGGCGACGCCGTGGCTGGCGATGCCGCGCAGGTCGGCGGCCACCAGGACGCGCGCGGTGATCTCGGCGTCACGCGGCGGGAGCCTGTGCACCCGCAGCACCTCGGCGACGAACCGCTCGAGGTCGGCCCGCAACACCTTGGACTCGAGGTCGCACCCCAGGCAGTCGTCGCAGCGCACCTCGTGGAGCGTCTCCGACCGCCGCGCCTCGCACTCCACCAGCTCCTTCGGGATCTGCGGTGAATGGTGAGTCATGCCCCTGACTCCTCCCGCCTACTACTGTGGCACATTCGCTGAGGTAGGCGAAAGACGGCCCGGCCGGGCTATACTGCCCGGTCGGCCACCGCCCCCCCGGTCGGCATGAGGCCGATCGCGATCCGGGGATGCATGATGGGTTTTTCCCTCGTTGACTACGTCGTCCTCGTCGCCTACCTGGTTGGCGTCACCGTCTTCGGCGCCCAGTTCCGCCGGACGCAGCGCTCCGTCAAGGACTACTTGCTCGGGACGCGCAACACCCACTGGCTGGTGATCAGACTCTCGATCGTGGCCACCGAAACCAGCTCGCTGACCCTGATCGGGGTGCCGGCGATCGCCTACGTCACCTACGTCCGGCCCGAACTGGGGGGCTCGCTCACCTACCTCCAGGTCGTGCTCGGCTACATCGTGGCCCGCGTCATCATCAGTTTCCTGCTGATCCCGTCGTACTTCCAGGGCGAGATGGTGACGGCCTACGAGCTGCTGCGCCGCCGGTTCGGCAACCGGGCGAAGCACTTCGCCGCCACCCTCTTCGTCGTGACGCGCGCCTTCGCCGACGGCGTCCGCGTGTTCGCGGCCTCGCTCGTGGCGGCCGCGGTGATCGGCAGCAGCCTCCCCAACTTTCCCGACCTCTGGTTCTGGTCGGTGGTCATCGTCGGCGTGCTGACCCTGGTCTACACCTTCGAGGGTGGGGTGGCAGCCGTGATCTGGACGGACTTGATCCAGCTGGTTGTCTACGTGGCGGGCTCGCTGCTGGCGGCGTACACGCTCCTGGCGCTGATCCCGGGGGGCTGGGCGACGGTGGCCTCGCACGCCGCCGAGGCGAACAAGTTCCAGCTGTTTTCCTTCTCGTGGGACCTCTCCCTTCCCTTCACCTTCTGGGCGGGGCTCGTCGGCGGAACGTTTCTCACGATGGCGTCGCACGGCACCGACCAGCTGATGGTGCAACGCCTGCTCACCTGCCGGAACCAGCGCGACGGCCAAAAGGCGCTGATTGCCAGCGGCTTCATCGTCCTCGTGCAGTTCCTGCTGTTCCTCGTCGTCGGCGTGATGCTCTACGCGTACTACCAGCATGCCCCGGCGCCGAAGCTGACCACCAACGACGAGATCTTCCCCGCGTTCATCGTGGCGCACCTGCCGAGGGGGATCGCAGGCCTGATGATCGCGGCGATCTTCGCGGCGGCGATGTCCACGATGAGCGGGTCGCTGAACTCGCTCGCCTCGACCACCATCTACGACTTCTACAAGCCGCTGCTCCGGCGGCCGGTCGAGGACGCGAAGCTGCTCCGCCTGTCGCGCTGGGTGACGGCGGGGTGGGGCGTCATCCTCATCGTGATCGCGCTGGCGGCGCGCGACTGGGGATCGGTCTTCGTGGCCGGTCTCACGATCGCCTCGCTGGTCTACGGGCCGATGCTCGGCGCGTTTCTCCTCGGCGTGCTCACCAGGCGCGCCACCGAGGTGGGCGTGATGATCGGCATCGGCGTCTCGCTGGGTTGCATGCTGGCGGTCTGGGTCTGGACCCCGCTTGCCTGGACGTGGTACGTGCTGGCTGGGACCGCGATCTGCACCGTGGTGGGCTACGCCGCGAGCCTGCTTCTCGGAGGCCGTTTCGAAAGCCACCCGTAAGCCGCAGAGCCGGCATCGGCACTGCCACCGGGACCGGCCATCGGGGCCGGTCCCGGCTGGCACCCTCCTCGACGCGGTCACCGGCACTGGTTCGGGGCGCAAGGATGCCTGTAAAACGACACCTGACGAGGCCGGCCCGGCAGTGCCCGATCAGCCGCTGGCACTGGCCCCGGACTTGCAGCAGGCCGGTCCAGGGTGCTCCTCGTGCCAGCAGACGGGTGGTTCGCCGACACTGATCTTGTAGACGCGCTACCCACAGGTGTTTTCGTCTGCGAGGCAGCGGAAGGACGCCTGGTCCGTTACAACCGCTGCGCGGCTCAGCTTTGGGGGCGCGAGCCACCGCTTGACGGCAATACCCGCTTCGATGGTGCCTTCCGCCTGTACACTCCCGAGGCGCATCCACTCCCCCACGATCGCAATCCGGTTGCCGAGGTCCTTCGAACCGGCCGTCCGGTGGGGGACACCGATGTCGTCGTGGAGCGTCCCGACGGGTCTCGCATCACGGTGGCCGTGAGCGCGTCGCCGCTCCTGTCCGAGGGCCGCCTCAGCGGAGCCGTCGGCGTCTTCCGGGAGGTGAGCGAGCGCCGGCGGGGCGAGGAGCGCGAGCGGCTGCTGCTCCAGGCGAGCACGGTGCTGGGCTCGACGCTCGATCACCAGGCCATCCTGCATCAACTCGTCCGCCTGGCCCTTCCCCGCTACGCCGACTGGTGCCTGCTGGAGGTCGTCGAGGAGGACGGCCAGGTCGGGGCGGTGGCGGGCGCGCACATCGACGCCAAGCGCGAGGAGCTCGTCATCGAGCTGGCCGGACAGTCGGGCGCCCTCGGGGAGGCGACCGCGGGGGTGCTCAGGACCGGCGAACCCTTCCTGCTCGCGATGGTGCCGCGCGGGTTCGCCGGATCGGTGGCGCGGAGCGACCGGCAGCTCGAGCTGCTGAGGGCGCTGGCGCCCGAGTCCCTGATCGCGGCGCCGCTCAAGGCGCGCGGGAAGGTCATGGGCTTCATCGCGTTCGTCTTCTCGGGGTCGGGCCGGCGGTATCAGCCGGCCGACGTGCCGCTGGCCGAGGGGGTGGCGCGCCGCGCGGCACTCGCCATCGACAACGCGCGCCTCTACCGCGACTCGCAGCAGGCGAACCGGCTGAAGGACGAATTCCTCGCGACGCTCTCCCACGAGCTGAGGACGCCGCTCAACGCCGTGCTCGGCTGGACGCAGCTGCTGCTGACGCACCAGCTGCGCGGCGAGGAGGTGGACCGCGCGCTGCACACCATCCGCCGCAACGCCGAGGCCCAGGCCCACCTGATCGGGGACATCCTCGACGTCTCGCGGATCATCACCGGGAAGCTGCGCCTCAACATCGCGCCCACGGACCTGCGCGCGGTCATCGACGCGGCGATCCAGGCCGTGCGCCCGGCCGCGGAGGCCAAGGGCCTGACGCTCACCGTGGACAGCGAGGCCAGCCCGGGGATGATGCTCGCGGATCCCGACCGCCTGCAGCAGGGGGTGTGGAACCTGCTCTCGAACGCGGTGAAGTTCACGCCGTCGGGCGGGGGCGTCACGCTACAGGTGACCACCGGCGGCGGCACGACGCAGGTGCGGGTGACGGATACCGGGGCCGGCATCCCGCCTCGCTTCCTCAACTCGCTGTTCGAGCGCTTCCGCCAGGCCGACGGCTCCACCACGCGCCCGTACGGGGGGCTGGGACTTGGCCTTGCGATCGTGCGCCACCTGGTCGAGCTGCACGGCGGGTCGGTGCGCGGCGAGAGCGAGGGGGAGGGACGAGGCGCGTCCTTCACGGTGACGCTGCCGGTCGCCCGGTCCGAGGAAAGGGCGGTGCGCACGGCCGTCACGCCCGCCCCCGCTCACGTCTCGCCCGGCCGGGGCGCGATGGATCTCAACGGCGTGAGGGCGCTGGTGGTCGATGACGACGAAGACAGCCGGCACCTGACGCGCGCGGTGCTCGAGGGCCTTGGCGCGCGGGTGGCCGAAGCGTCGTCGGTGCCGGCCGCGATGGACTCCTTGCGGCAGGAGTGGCCCGACGTGCTGCTGGCCGACATCGGGATGCCGGGGGAAGACGGCTACTCGCTCATCGGGTGGGTGCGGCGGCTCGAGCGGCAGGGCGGCAGCCACCTGCCGGCGCTGGCCCTCACCGCGTACGCGCGCACGTCCGACCGCGAGCGGGCGCTCACCGCGGGGTTCGACGAGTATCTCTCGAAGCCGGCTTCCCCCACAGACGTGGCCCTGGTCGTCGGACGCCTGACAGGGCGGGCGGCGCAGTGGGAAAAGGAGAAAGCCAAAGGGAAAATGTAGGTATTCGCCCTCTCACGCCCTTCATTTCCCCGTCTTTCCCTTCGCTCGTTCCTCCCCCAGCAGCACCACCACCGAGCGCGCGCGGACGAGATATTGCGGCGACTGGAGCGTTTCCGCCATCGCCGGGTCGACCGCATCGTCCGGGCAGGGGCGGGCCGTGTCGAACACACGCCGCCACTGATGTGGCGCCCCCTCCTGGACGGCGAACCAGACGTCCGCGGTACCGCCGTTGATCATCACGTACAGGTCCTCGTCTCCCTGCGACTCTCCGTGCAGGCAGTAGGCGAGCTGCGCGGATCGCGGCCCCCAGTCGGGCGCCCCCTCGGGGCCGTACCACCGCACGTCGTCACGCCAGAAGCGGCTGCGGCCAATCGAGGGATGGGCCTTGCGGAAGGCGATCATCATCTTGAAGAAGCGGAAGATGTCCGCGTTCTTCTCGAGAAGGTCCCAGTCGAGCCAGGTCGTCTCGTTGTCCTGGTTGTACGGGTTGTTGTTGCCGCCCTGGGTCTGGAGGAACTCGTCGCCGGCGCAGAACATCGGCGTGCCGTTGGCGAGGAACAGCAGGCAGCAGAAG
>JARKSS010000387.1 GCA_029974175.1 Vicinamibacterales bacterium | reverse complement strand
CGGCGCGGGCGAGGCCCTCGAGCGCAGCACGCCGCGCGGCCGGCTCCCTGCGCGTGGCCGCCGCCTTGAAGAGCGGCACCGAGGAAGGGGAGCCGATTCGCGCCAGCGCGTCGAGCGCGGCCAGGGCCGGCGGCTTCTTCTGGAAGTACTTGTGCACCGAGGTCAGCGCCTCGGTGGCGCGTGCGTAGCGCATCTCCCCCAGCCCCTCGATGACCGCCATCAGGACCGGCGGTTCGGGATCGTTGAGCGCACGCACCAGCGAGTCGCCGAGCCGCTGGACGGCCGGGGCCTCGCACGGCGCCGCACACCGGCGGAACATCCGCCCGGCAGCCCGCGCGGCCGCTGCCCGGATGGGGGGCTGGGGGTCGCCCAGCCGCTGGGCCAGCGCCTCTGCCGCCTTCTCGTGTGCCGGGGTGAGCGTGCCCTCCACCTGGCCGAGCACGCCGAGCGTCGCGATGGTTTCGAGGCGCAGCATCAGGTCCTCGCCGGTCAGGCGTCGCGACAACCCTTCGATCACCTCGCCCGGCACCGGCATGACGGGCAGCGAGCCCCACGAGTCTTCGAAGGCCTTCGAGGCCGGGTTCGAACGGGGCATCTCGACCACGAACGCCACGCGGCGCTCGCCGCGCGCCCGCATGCCGAGGAAGAGGCTCAGCTCGGCGTACATCGCCTCGCGCGCCACCCGGTCGTCGGGATCGGCGAGCACGGCCGCCAGCGGCAAGGCCGCCTCGCGATGACCGGCGGCTGCAAGCTGTCTCACGGCCTCGAGACGGGTTCGCGCGTCGGGCGACTTCAGGTCGGCGACGACGGCCTCGAACGCGCGAGCCTCCTGCGCCCGGACTTCCGGCACGCCGCCAGACGCCACGCAGGCCGAGAGGATCGCCACCACACCCACCGACACGATGGGACGAGACAACGTCATCGAAATGCCCCCGCCTCTGGCCCCCAGACCCTAGCCCCTCTCCCTCGGCCTCGGGACGACGGGGACCTTGATGTTGAGCGTGCGGCCGTCGCGCAGCACCTGGATGGTGACCGTGGTCCCGACCTGCGCGTCCAGCAGCAGCTTCCGCAGCTGCCCGTCATCTTCCACCCGCTGCCCGTTGAAGCTCACGATCACGTCGCCGGGGCGAAGGCCGGCGCGGTACGCCGACGAGCTGCGCGTCATCTGCAGCACGACCACGCCGCGATCGACCGAGAGCCCGTACTCCTCGGCCAGTTCGGGGGTCAGCGTGACGAACCGTATCATGCCGACCGAGCCGCGCTGCACTTCGCCGTACCGGATGAGGTCTTCGGCAATTCGTCGTGCGAGGTTGCTCGGCACGGCAAAGCCGACGCCCTGGTACCCGCCGCTCCGGCTCAGGATGGCCGTGTTGATCCCGACCAGTTCGCCGCGCGTGTTCACCAGGCCGCCGCCCGAGTTCCCCGGGTTGATCGCGGCGTCGGTCTGGATGAAGTCCTCGTAGTCGGCCACGCCCACGCCGGTGCGGCCGATCGCACTGACGATGCCGAGCGTCACGCTCTGGTTCAACTGGAACGGGCTGCCGATGGCCAGCACCCACTGGCCGACCTTCAGCTTCGACGAGTCGCCCCAGGGAACCACGGGCAGGCCGCGGGCGGCAATGCGGATCACCGCGATGTCGGTCATCGGGTCGCGGCCGACGATCTGACCCTGCAGCTCGCGCTTGTCGGCCAGCACGACCCGGATGTCGCGGACGTTGCCGCTGACCACGTGGTGGTTGGTCACCAGGTAGCCGTCGGGAGAGATGATGACGCCCGAGGCTTTGCTGCGGCTGGTACCGGCTGCCGAACCAGTCGTCGCCGAAGAACTGGCTGAAGAAGGGATCGACCGCGCGGACAACCGACGTGCTCGAGATGTTGACGATCGCGGAGGTGGCGCGGGCGGCAACCTCGCTGAAGTCCGGAAGGCTTGCCAGGCCGCGCGCGACGGGCTGCGCTGGCGGGTCCTCCAAGGCCACCGGTTCGGCCGCGGCTACGACGGGGGCGGGTGGGGCGGCAGACGAGGGGGTGGAGAAGGGCAGGTGCCCGGTGAGCACTAGTCCTGCCGCGAACCCGGCCGCCACCAGCAGGGCTGCGAGAACGAAGCGTCGAAGCATGGTTGCGAGGATGAGTGGGGGAGCCCGGAAGCTCCCCACGCGGAACCGGGGGGCTACTCCACTTCGATGCGACGCATCGGCTCGACCTTCGGGACGTCGATGGTGAGCACGCCGTCACGCAGGTCCGCCGTGATCCGATCCACGTCCACCGCCTGTGGCAGCACGAAGGCCCTGGCAAACCGCCCGTGCCCGCGCTCGACGCGCTCGAACCGGTCGCCCGTGTTCCGCGGCGGCCGCTCGCCCCGCAGGAGCAGCTTGCCCTCGCGGACCTGGATGTCGATGTCCTCGCGCGACAGGCCGGGGACCTCCGCGGTGATCACGTACCGCTCGGCGGTTTCGTAGAGGTCAACGGGTGGCATCCACCCGGGTTCGTCGGCGCGCGAGAGGCGGTTCATGCGCTCGTGGAGCGCCAGCAGATCCTGCAGCGGATCCCATCGAGTGAAGGCCACAGGTCATCGTAGCACGGAGGCGGCACGGCTGGGCGCCCCCGCGCGTTCCCGCGGGCCGCCGGGCGGCTCCGCCGGCTGTGCTACCATTGGAAAGATCGGCTGCCGCCGGCTCCTCTCGCGGGTTGATCCCAGTCAGGTAATCCACGATGCAAGCCACACGACTGCGCAAGGGAATGTTGATCAAGATGGGGGCCGACCTCTTCCGGGTGCTCGACCTCCAGCACGTCACCCCGGGCAATTTGCGGGGGTTCGTCCGGGTCAAGCTCAGGAATATCCGGACGGGGACGCTCTCCGACCAGAAGCTGCGCTCCGAGGACGAGATCGAGCGGGCGGTCCTCGACGAGAAGTCGATGCAGTACCTCTACCGGGATGGCTCCGTCTACCACTTCATGGACACGGAGAGCTACGAGCAGATCGGCCTTTCCGAGGAGGTGCTGGGCGACGCGATGAACTACCTGGTCCCGGAGGCCGTGATCGAGGTCGAGTTCTACGGGAGCGAGCCGGTCGGGATCGGGCTGCCGCAGACGGTGGACCTCAAGGTGGTCGAGACGACCCCCGCGATCAAGGGGGCGACGGCAAGTGCGCAGCTCAAGCCGGCAACGCTCGAGACGGGCCTGGTGGTGCAGGTGCCCCCGTTCATCAACGAGGGCGATGTCGTTCGCGTGAACACCGAGACCGGCGAATACCAGTCGCGGGCGTGAGGTGACGATGGATGTTCCGCGCAGGCGGCAGGCCGGCTGGATCGAGGTGATCGCCGGCAGCATGTTCAGCGGCAAGAGCGAGGAGTTGATCCGCCGTTTGCGCCGGGCCCAGATCGCCCGCCAGAAGGTGCAGATCTTCAAGCCTGCGATCGACAACCGCTACGGCGACACGCACATCGTGTCGCACAGCGAGATGCGCATCGCCTCGAGCACCGTCGCCTCGTCGCGCGCGCTGCTCGAGGACGTGTGCCCCGACACCGAGGTGGTCGGCATCGACGAGGGGCAGTTCTTCGACCTCGAGCTGCCGGCGGTCTGCAACGAGCTGGCGGATCGCGGGATCCGGGTCATCGTCGCCGGCCTCGACCAGGACTACCTCGGCAAGCCGTTCGAGCCGATGCCGCAGCTGCTCGCCATCGCCGAGTACATCACCAAGACGCTCGCGATCTGCATGGTGTGCGGCGGCCCGGCCAACCACACGCAGCGGCTGGTGGCCAGCCGGGACCGCGTGCTGCTCGGCGCGCAGGGGACCTACGAGGCGCGGTGCCGCCACTGTTTCGACCCGACGCTCGCGAGCGTTTCGCAACCGGCCGCGAGCGACATCGCCGGAGGCTGAGGGCCTTGTCTTCCGCCGTCAGCGCAGCGCCTGCCCGCGGGCCGCGTCGCCCGGCCTGCTGAGGCGGTGATGGGACTCGAGCGCCTGCTGTTCCTGCTCGGCCTCGGGTTCCTGGTGGCCGACCTGCGGGCCATCGTCAATCACCTGCTGTACTGGAAGCGGCGCCCAGGCGCCCTGCTGCTGTGGCCCGCGGCCTACCCGCCCTTCTTCGCGCTCCAGCTCATCATCGGCGGTACACTCGGCCTGCTGATGGCCTACAACCTCCTGTTCCGCGTCACTCCGGCCGAGGAGCTGTTCGGCGAGGGGATGATGTTCATCTACTACGCCTACGCGGTGCCGTTGGC
>JARKSS010000384.1 GCA_029974175.1 Vicinamibacterales bacterium | reverse complement strand
TCGAGGATGGTGACGGTGCCGGTCCCGCCCGCCTCTGGAGGCATCGGCATGCGGCCGGCGTTCACGATCTCGGCCACCGAGTCGGCCATGAGCTCCTGCACGATCAGGCGCGACGAGCCGGCGACCGACCCGATGACCCTGAACGACACCGCGGGGTGCAGCATGTCGAGCACGGCCTGACCGTTCTTGCCGGCCATCGCCGCCAGGTAGTCGCGGGTCACCGCCGAAAGCGTCGCCCGGTCGGGCGCGGTCGTCTCCTTCACGGGCGGCTGCCACAGCACGTTGACAATGCGCCAGCCGTTCCCGGTGCGCATCAGGTGCAGGTAGTCGTTGAACTGCACCGTGAAGACCCGGGCGCAGGCCAGGTTGCCGGTCACGTCGAGGACCTCGGCCTTCACGCCGCGCTCGGCGGCCGGGAGCTTCCCGCCGCCAGCCCTTGCTGCCTCGATGAGCATCTCCGAGTTCATCGTGGAGAGCCGTGGCGTTCCGTCCTGCCGCGTTGTCAGCGCGCGCTTGCTGAGCAGCGGGTGCACGGCCTTCGCCATCCGCTCGGCCGATCCCTCGTAGAACCCGTCCGCGTAGTCGAGGACGGTCTCGATGATCGCCGCCTTGTCGTCGGCAGGTCCGCCCGCCGGCTGCGCCGGTGGGGTTGCCTGCGTCGCGAACCACAACGCCATGACCGTGATCAGCATGTTTCTCCCCCCGGTCATCGAGCCGGTCAACGCAGCCCGCAGCGCGAGCGCGCCCCGGTCCGGATGATACAGGGCGAAGTACCAGCCGCCAAGTCCGACCTTCGAGTGGAGGGTCGGACACGGCTGCGAAGGAGCTCGCGCCGGACGTGGCGGAACCACGCGGGCGCGATCGTGGCCTCCGTGTTCCCACCCGCTGACGAGACTCCCTTTCCCGTCGCCGGAAACCTCCTCCAAGGCCTGGCCGGCATGGCGACGCCACTTTGTGGACTTCGTTGACGTCGTGGACTACCTTTGCGCCATGCGCTGGCTTCCCTCGCTGGCCCTTGCTGGTTTCGTCCTGGGGACGCCGTCCGATCAGGCCCCTCGAGCGGGCCAGCTGATCGAGAAGGTCGTCTGCACGCAGGCTCCCGCGCAAAGCTACGCGCTGTACCTGCCGTCCGGCTACACGCCCGAGCGCGCCTGGCCCATCCTGTACGCGTTCGACGCGATGGCCCGGGGTCGGGTGCCTGTCGAGCGGTTTCGCGACGCCGCCGAGCGGTACGGCTACATCGTGGCCGGCTCGAACAACTCGCGCAACGGCCCGATCGCGATCGCAGACGAGGCGCTGCGCGCGATGCTGGCCGACACGTCGGCGCGCCTCTCGGTGGACGCCCGGCGCCTGTACTTCACGGGCTTCTCGGGCGGGGCGCGCGTGGCGGTGCTGGCCGCGCTGGCCGTCGGGGATCGTGCCGCCGGCGTGATCGGGTGCGGCGGGGGCTTTCCCATCGGCCTCCAGCCAGCGGCCGGGATCCCCTTCGCGTACTTCGGCATCGCCGGCGTGGACGATTTCAACTACACCGAGATGCACCAGCTGGACGCGACCCTCGAGAAGCTGGGAATCAGGCACCGCCTCGACGTGTTCGACGGGGGGCACACGTGGCCCTCCGCCGAGGTGTGCACGCGCGCCGTCGAGTGGATGGAAGTCCAGGCGATCCGCGCGAAGGGCCGCGCGCCCGACGACGGCCTGATCGACCGGATCCTCGCGCGGGCGTCCGCCGAGGCGGCGGCCGAGGAGCAGGCGGGGCGTCCGCTCGAGGCGTACCGGCGGTACTCGGCGCTCGCGGCAATGCTGGCCGGCCTGCGCGACGTGGCGCCGTTCGCGCGCAAGGCCCGCGAGCTTGGAGCGGTGCGCGAGGTGCGATCGGCGCTGAAGGAGGAGGCCGACTCGATGCCGCTGGAGAGGGCGGCGCAGGAGCGATTCGGGCAGCTCGCGAGCGACG
>JARKSS010000371.1 GCA_029974175.1 Vicinamibacterales bacterium | reverse complement strand
GACGAAGCGCGAGCTCGGCCCGCGGCGCCCGAGGCCGTGCACCACCGGGTAGCGTGCCGCGGCGGGGGCGCCGAGGCCGGGCAGCACCACCTGACCGCCGTGCGTGTGCCCCGAGAGGACGAGGGGAATCGCGGCGGCGGCCGCCAGGTCGAGGCGCCTCGGATCGTGGGCGAGCAGGATCGAGAATCCCCGCGCCCCCTTGAACGTGCGCTGCAGGTCGGCGGCCTTGCGGCTCCAGTAGCGCAGCCCTCCAAGCGACACGGCCTCGCCCCGGACGGTGAGGCGCGTGTGCCCGTCGCGCAGCACGCCAATCCCCTGCCGCTCGAACACCGACTTCACCTCGGACTCGGGGTCGTGGTTCCCCAGCGCCGCGAACACGCCGTATCGCGCGCTGATCCCCGACAGCCCGGCCGCGCACGGCGTCACGGCCGGTCGGTCGGACCCGGTCACGAAGTCTCCCACGAGCAGCACGAGATCGGGGCTCTCGGCGGCCAGCGTCTCCACGATCGACGCCACCATGCCATCCCCGGTCGGCCGGCCGTAGTGCAGGTCGGCGACCAATCCCAGCCGGAGGCCGTCGAGCGCGGGAGGCAGCTGCGAGACCGGCACGCTTGTGCGCGTGATGCTCAGCCGGCGCGGTTCGACGAGCAGGCCGTATCCCCCGAGGCCGGCGAGGCCGGTACCCGCCGCGGCGAGAGCCTGGAGTGCGCGCCGGCGGGTGACCCGCATGAAGCCGATTATACGCGGGGCCTCGCGCCCCCGCTGTCCGCCCGCCCGGAGCACGAGACCGCTGGGTTGATGTCAAGCCGGGTTGCTATAGTAGGAGGTCTCTGTGGAGGCAGATTCGATGAACGGCAGCGTATGGGACGAATTCGAGTGGCGGGGGATGATCTACGAGGCGACCGAGGGCGCCCGCGAGGCGCTCGCGCGCCCGCTGACCTGCTACATCGGCTTCGACCCGACCGCGCCGAGCCTGCACGTCGGCTCGCTGCTGCCGCTGATGGCGCTCGCCCGCTTGCAGCGATTCGGCCACAGCCCGATCGCGATTGCCGGCGGCGGCACCGGCATGATCGGCGACCCGAGCGGCAAGACGCAGGAGCGGCAGCTGCTCGATCTCGATCGGATCGAGGAGAACGTCCGCGGCATCCGGCGCCAGCTCGAGCGCTTCCTCGACTTCGACGCCCGCCCGAACCCTGCCCGCATCGTCAACAACGCCGACTGGCTGGCGAAGCTCGACCTGATGACGTTCCTGCGGGACACGGGCAAGCACTTCACGGTGAACTACATGCTCGCGAAGGAGTCGGTGCGCCGGCGCCTCGAGTCGGAGGAGGGGATCTCCTACACCGAGTTCACCTACCTGATGCTGCAGTCGTACGACTACCTGCAGCTTTTCGATCGCTACGGCTGCACCCTCCAGCTAGGTGGCAGCGACCAGTGGGGGAACATAACCGCGGGCTGCGACCTGATCCGCAAGCTGCGGGGGGCGCGTGTCCACGGCCTCGT
>JARKSS010000365.1 GCA_029974175.1 Vicinamibacterales bacterium | reverse complement strand
TCGAGGCGCTGATCCGCCGCGCCCTGGCGCTCGACGAGAGCTGGGAACAGGGGTCGCTCCACGAGTTCATGATCGTGTTCGAGAGCCGCGGCGAGGCGTCGGGCGGCAGTTACGAGCGCGCCCGGCAGCACTTCGACCGCGCGATGGCGCTCTCGCAGGGGCGGAAGGTCGGCCCCCTCGTCTCGCTGGCCGAGAACGTCTCGGTCTACACGGGGAACCGCAAGGAGTTCGACGACCTGCTGGCCCGCGCGCTCGAGTTCGACGTCAACTCGGCGCCCGAATCGCGCCTCGTCAACATCCTCGGCCAGCGCCGCGCGCGGCAGCTGCAGGCGATGGCCGACGAGCTCTTCCCGGAGGAATCGCAATGAGACGCCTGTCCCTCGCGGCGGCCGCCGCCGCGTGCTTCTTCGCCCTCGCCGCACCGGCCGCCGCGCAGCAGCTCAAGGTCGGCACCGTCGCGCCAGAGGGCTCGCCCTGGCACGACATGCTGCTCGACCTCAACGCCCGCTGGAAGAAGGTGTCGGGCGGCAAGATCAGCCTCCGCATCTACCCGAGCGGCACCCAGGGCGACGAGCCCGACATGATCCGCAAGATGCGGATCGGCCAGCTGCACGCCGCGGCCCTGACCAGCGTCGGCATGGAGGCCATCGCCACCGAGATGAACGCCCTCTCGATCCCCTTCCTCTTCGAGTCGTGGGAGGAGGTGGATTACGTGCGCGACCGCCTCGGCCCGCGCCTGAAGAAGTCGCTCGAGGACAAGGGCTTCGTCGTCCTGACGTGGGGCGACGCCGGGTGGGTGCACTTCTTCACCGTCACGCCGGCGCCAAGGCCGGCCGACATGCAGAAGCTGGTGCTCTTCACCTGGGGGAACGACCCGCGCACCGAGGAGATGTACAAGGACGCGGGGTTCCGCGTGATGCCGCTGGCGTCCACCGAGATCCTCCAGAGCCTGCAGACGGGCAAGATCCAGGCCTTCCCCGCCCCGCCGATTGCCGCGCTCGCCTCGCAGTGGTTCGGCGGCGCGAAGAACATGACGCCGGTGAAGTTCGCCCCGGTCATCGGCGGCGCCATCATCTCGAAGGCGGCCTGGGACCGGATCGACCCGGCCCTGCGGCCGCAGCTGCTCAAGGAGGCCGAGGAGGTCGGCCGCCTCTACAAGCCGAAGATCCGCCAGCTCGAGACGGACGCGATTGCCGCGATGCAGAAGTACGGGCTGAAGATCGCGACGGTCACGCCGGAGATCGAGCGCGAGTGGAAGCAGACGGCCGAGAAGGTCTACCCCAGGCTGCGCGGCGGCTACCTGCGGGCGCAGGACTTCGACGAGGTGACCGGGCTGGTGAAGGAGTACCGGTCGAAGAAGAAGTAGGCGGAAGCGAGCAAGGCGGAGGGCGGAAGGCGGCCCGAGCGGAAGGAGCGATGCAGTGACCTCAACGGCCAATCAGGCGGCGGCCGAAGCGGGCGAGAGCCCGGTCATCCACGGTCCACGGGTGCGCCGGCGCTTCTGGCACCTCCCCGAGGACCTGCTGGGTACGCTCTGCCTTGCCGCGATGGTCGTCCTTCCGCTGGCCGAGATCATCGGCCGGCCGCTGATCGGCATCGGCGTGCCGGGGTCGGTCGGCCTGGTCCAGCACCTCACGATGTGGGTGGCGTTCGTCGGCGCGATGATCGCGTCGCGGCAGCGGCGTCACCTGGCGCTCGCCACCGCCACGTTCCTCCCCACCCACTTGCGCGGCATCGCCGACGTGGTGGCCGCCGCAGCCACTGCGAGCGTCGCCGCCGTGCTCGCCTACACGTCGGGCCAGATGGTCTACTACGAGCGGTTGAGCGTGCAGACGCTCACCGGGGGCATCCCGATCTGGGCGGTGCAGACGGTGATCCCCATCGGGTTCGGGATCGTGGCGCTGCGGGCCTGGTGGCAGGCCGGCGTGCCGGCCGGCGTGGCCGGGCAGCCTGCGCCGACGCTGCCGGCGCGGAACGCCTGGGGACGGCGCCTGGTCGTGGCGGCCGTCGTCGCGGCCACCGTCAGCCTCGCGTTTGCTCCCGAGGCGATGGCGCCCTCGGTGCGATGGCCCCTGATCGTCCTCCTGCTGGCGGCCACGGTGCTCGGCGCACCCATCTTCGTCACGCTGGGCGGCGCGGCGCTCGTCCTTTTCTACGCCGACCTCGTGCCGCTCGCGGCGGTCCCGAGCCAGACCTACGGCATCGTCTCGTCGCCCACGCTGCCCACCATCCCGCTCTTCACGCTGGCGGGCGTGCTGCTGGCCGAGGGAGGCACGCCTGCCCGGCTGGTCCGCCTGTTCAAGGCGCTGGCCGGGTGGCTGCCGGGCGGGACCGCGGTCGCAACCATCCTCGTCTGCGCCTTCTTCACCACCTTCACCGGCGCGTCGGGGGTCACGATCCT
>JARKSS010000364.1 GCA_029974175.1 Vicinamibacterales bacterium | reverse complement strand
GCTCGACGCGATCGACGCCCACGAGATGCGCCTGGCGAGGCGGCTGGTCGAAGGGCTGCGCGAGATCCCGGGCGTGAGGCTCTACTGCCAGGACGACCTCGAGAACCACATCGCGGTCGTGCTCTTCAACGTGGAGGGGCTCGAGGCGGCCGACACGGGGACGATCCTCGACGTGGACCACAGCATCGCCTGCCGCACCGGGCTGCACTGCGCCCCGCTCGTGCACGAGCAGATCGGCACGGCGGCCGTCCACGGCGGCGTCCGCTTCGGCATCGGCCCGTTCAACACCGACGCCCACATCGACGCCGCCATCGCCGGCGTCCGCGAGATTGCCGCGGCCCGCGCCAAGGTCTGAGAGCAGGATCAGAAAGCAGTTCGTGCAGAAGGTGCAGACGGTGCAGGTGGTGCCGGAGGTGCGGTGCTGATGGTGCCGGGAGTGCTGGTGCCGAGAGTGCCGCCCCGGCACCGCGGGCGCCCCTGTGCCTCTGTATCTTTGGTTCTTGAACTGATCCAGGACCTCTGCGTGCGTTCTCTGCGACCTCCGCGTGTCTCTGCGGTGAACGTGGTGGACAAGCCGTTGCGCCTCTCACGAACGTTTCAGGACAGAGACTCTTGAAATCACCCGGGACCTCTACGTGCGTTCTCTGCGTCCTCCGCGTCTCTGCGGTGAACGTACGTGGACAAGCCGTTGCGTCAATCACGTACGTTTCAACGCCGCGCGGTGGGTGGGTCAGGAGAGGCCGTACTGTTTCATGCGGCGCCAGAGCGTGACAGTGCTGATCCCGAGGGCGGCGGCGGCCTTGCGGCGGTTGCCGCCGAACCGCTCGAGGGCGCGCTCGATGGCCGCCTTTTCGCGCTCGCGGATGTGGAGCGCCTCGTCCTGGCGACGGGGCTGGCGATGCTCGGTCACCTCGGGCGGCAGGTCGCGCGGCCGGACGGTCGGGCCGTTCGCCAGGATCACGGCCCGCTCGATCGCGTGCTCCAGCTCGCGGATGTTCCCGGGCCAGCGGTACGCCATCAGTGCCGACATCGCCTCGGCCGACACCGCCTTCACGTCCTTCTTCATCCGCGAGGCCGCCCGCGAGAGGAAGGCGTGGACGAGCGGCGGGATGTCCTCGGTCCGCTCGCGCAGCGGCGGCACGGCGATGACGAAGGCCGCGAGGCGGAAGTAGAGGTCCTCGCGGAAGCGGCCGGCATCGACCGCCGCCCGAAGGTCGCGGTTGGTGGCTGCCACCACCCGCGCCCGCACCTTGACGGTCCGCTCGGCGCCGACGCGGCGGATCTCGCGTTCCTGGAGCGCGCGCAGCAGCTTGGCCTGCAGCGTCGGGGCAATGTCGGCAATCTCGTCCAGGAAGATCGTGCCGCTGCCCGCCACCTCGAAGAGCCCTGCCTTGTCGCGCACCGCGCCGGTGAACGCCCCGCGGACGTGCCCGAACAACTCCGACTCGAGCAGCGTCTCGGTGAGGGCCGCGCAGTTGATGCTGACAAACGGCGCCGCGGCGCGCGGGCTCTGGTCGTGGATCAGCCGGACGATGAACTCCTTGCCCGTGCCGCTTTCACCCTGCACGAGGACCGTGGTGTCGAGCGGCGCGACGCGCGCGGCCAGCTCGAGGACGTCGCGCATCGCCTGGCTGCGCGCGACGAAGTGCCGGGCAGCTGCGTGGCGCTCGACCCGCCCGCGCAGCACGTTCAGCTCGCGCTCGCGGCGATCGAGCAGCCGCTCGCGGCGGCTCAGCTCCCTGAGCCGCGCGTGGACGGCCTCCCGCAGCCGCTCCACCTCGCGGCCCACGTCGGCCGCCTGGAAGTCGGCCCTGATCGCCTGCAGCGCGGCCCCCCAGCCCGCCGCGTCGCGCCCGACGGCCACGCACCGCGCCGCCCCGCACCCGGCGCACTCGACCTCGCGGAAGTAGATTTCCCTCCCCAGGCAGGCGCTGGCAAACCCGCTCGAGTACCCCGCCAGCGACCAGCACACCGGCAGCCGGTTCGCCCCGTAGTGATGCACGTGCTGCTCGGCCTCGTACGAGTCGTGCCACACCAGTTCCTGCTCGAACCGGCCGGTCGTCGGGTCGTGCTCGATGCGCCGCACCTCGGCTCGCACGAGGCCCTCGAGCGTGTGGAGCAGCGCCCCCGAGCGCACCCCCTCGAGCGGGTCGGTCCAGCCCGATCGCGCCCGCAGGTTCACCGCGTCGTGGTAGCCGTCGGCAAAGCCGAAACGCAGCAACACCCGCCGGCTGGCCTCGAGGCCGAAGGTGTCGATCAGTTCCTTCCGCAGCAGCCCCATCGCGGCGGCACTGAGGACGAGGACCCGCTGCTCGTGCAGGCGGATGATCCCCTGGTCGGGGCGGAAGTCGAGCAGTTCGGCGAGGTGCGGATCGCGCGGGGGCCCGTCCCCCGCGGGAGGATTGGCGGGCATTCGGTCTCCTCAGGGACGCAACGTCCGGGCCGCCGCGGCCGGGGTGAAAGCCGGCGCGGGCAGGTGAAACGGGCGCGCGCCGCGACGTGAAACGTTTCACGTTCTGAAACGAACGTATCATATTGAAACGTTTCATGCCGCACGGCGGCCCCGGGCTGCCGGTTTCCGCCCGGGCGCGGGCGTTTTCCGCCCCGTCCTCCCGGCCCAATTGTTGCAGCTACACTCGCCGGCCGGGTGTGCCCCGGCACCCCGCTCTCGACACGCGGCCGACCGCCCCGGGGCCGCCGCATTCCAGGAAAGCGACACACAGAGATGACGGAGCGAACCATTTTCATCACCGAAGAGGACTACGAGAGGCTGGAAGGGCTCCTCCAGGGGGCCGCCCGGCACGGCAGCCGCGACCGGGAGAACGTCAGCCGCCTCGCGGCGGAGCTCGATCGCGCGCACGTGGTCCCGGCCGACAGCATCCCGGCCGACGTGGTCACGATGGACTCCGAGGTAGCGCTTCGGAACCTCGACACCGGCGAGGAAATGGTGTTCACGGTCGTCTTTCCCGGGAAGGCGAACGTCGAACAGCGGCGGCTGTCGGTACTCGCGCCGCTCGGTGCTGCCGTGCTAGGGTACCGGGCGGGCGATGTCATCGAGTGGCAGGTGCCGGGAGGCGTGCGGCGCCTGAAGGTGGAGAAGGTGCTGTACCAGCCCGAGGCGGCCCGAAAGGCCGGCGAATGACCGGGCACCACGCCGCAGCCGTGACAGCCGCCCCCTCACCGAACCGCCCCCTGATCGCCGGCAACGGCAAGGAGGACAGAACGGTGCTCCACGCGCCCCAGCGTGCCCTGGTCGTGGGTTGTCATGGAGGCGTCGGCCGCGCGGTGCTCTCGCTGCTCGAGCACACCGACGCCGGGCGGCGGCTTCGCTCGCGTCTCGAGGCCCTCGTGCTCGCCGATACCCGGGGCGGCCTCGAGGCCG
>JARKSS010000352.1 GCA_029974175.1 Vicinamibacterales bacterium | reverse complement strand
GGAAGGTTGCGGCGGCGAAGCCGGCCATGTCGCCGATGACGCCGCCGCCCAGCGCCACGAGCGTGCTGCCGCGTTCGACCTGCGCGCGGACGAGCGCCTCGTAGATCCGCTGAACCGTGTGGAGGGTCTTGTAACGCTCGCCATCGGGGACCTCGATCACCGCAGCCCCGGGCAGCGCGGCGGCGATGGTGGGCCCGTGCAGCCGCCAGATCGGCGGGCTGGTCACGATGATTGTCGGTCCCGTCAGGCGCCGGGCCTCGAGCAGGGCACCCAGGCGGGTGGCGAGGCCGTCGCCAATCATGACGGGATACGATCGGGTCGCGGCCCGCACGTCAACGACCACGGGTTGGGTCTCTTGCGTCAAGACAATCCCTCCGCGGGACGGGCATCTTCGCCCATCCGCCGCGACGAGCGCGGCTGGAATAGCTTACACTGGAGGGTCGAGGCAGACGACCATGGCAAAGGCCGGCGACAAGAACGAAGCGTTCGTGACCGAGATTACCCCGAGATCCGAGGATTTTTCGCGCTGGTACACCGACGTGATCCGGCGCGCCGAGCTGGCCGACTACTCCCCGGTCAAGGGGTGCATGGTCATCCGGCCTTACGGCTACGCGATCTGGGAGCTCATCCAGCAGGGTCTGGATCGGCGCATCAAGGCCACCGGCCACGTCAACGCGTACTTCCCGCTGCTCATCCCGCAGGGGCTGCTCCTCAAGGAAGCCGACCACGTCGAGGGCTTCGCGCCCCAGGTGGCCTGGGTCACCAAGGGGGGCGACGAGGTGCTCGAGGAGCCGCTGCTGGTGCGTCCCACCTCGGAGGCCATCATCGGCACCATGTACGCCAAGTGGATCCAGTCCTGGCGCGACCTGCCGGTGCTGATCAACCAGTGGGCGAACATCGTGCGGTGGGAGAAGGTGACGCGGCTGTTCCTGCGGACAACTGAGTTCCTGTGGCAGGAGGGCCACACCGCGCACGAGACGGCCGAGGAGGCCGAGGCCGAGACGCTGACGATCCTGCGGCTCTACAAGGAGTTCTGCGAGACCGAGCTGGCGATGCCGGTGCTCGAGGGGCGCAAGAGCGAGAGCGAGAAGTTCGCGGGTGCCGACCGGACCTATTCCATCGAGGCGCTGATGGGGGACGGGCGCGCGCTGCAGGCCGGCACCTCGCACAACCTCGGCCAGAACTTCGCGCGGGCCTTCGACATCCAGTTCCAGGCGCGCGACAAGTCGCTGCAGTACATCTGGGGCACTTCGTGGGGCGTGACGACCCGCCTGATCGGCGGCATCATCATGACCCACGGCGATGACAGCGGCCTCGTCTTCCCCCCCCGCGTCGCCCCATACCAGGTGGTGATCGTCCCGATCCCACGGGGCGACTGGCGCGAGACCGTGCTGCCCCACGCCCGCCAGATCGCGGCCGATCTGCGCGCGCGCGACGTGCGGGTGTTCCTCGACGACCGCGACGCATACACGCCGGGATGGAAGTTTGCCGAGTGGGAGATGCGCGGTGTGCCGCTGCGGCTCGAGATCGGCCCGAAGGACATCGAGAAGGGCCAGGCCCTGCTGGTGCGACGCGACATTCGCGAAAAGATCGCGGCACCGCGCGAGGACCTCCCCGGCCGCATCGTCGATCTGCTTGCGGCGATCCAGCAGAACCTGTTCGAGCGCGCCCTCCGGTTCCGTGCCGACCACACCACCGAAGTGTCGTCGTACGAAGAGCTGAAGCAGGTGCTCGAGGGACGCCCCGGCTTCGTTGTTGCGCCCTGGTGCGGTTCGGCGGAGTGCGAGGCGTCCATCAAGGCCGAAACACAGGCGACCATCCGGAACCTCCCGCTCGAGGACACCGCCGGCGGCACCTGCGTCAGGTGTGGCCGGCCCGGGATTGCCCGCGCCTACTTCGCCAAGGCGTACTGACGCGGGTCCACGAACGGACCACGAAGGACACAAGAACACAAAGGACACGAAGGCTGTGGCCCGTGGGGTGACGGCTTTCGGGGCCAGCCACCGACGTGGCTGGCCATGCGTGGCGCTTCGCGCCGCGCCGAAGTCTTTGTGGTGGATTCCGGACAGGTCACCGGCGGGGCGGTGACAGGAGAGCGGACGCCGCCATCGGCCAGCGCTCTCGGATGCGCCGCGCTTCGGCGTGGCGGGGCGTGAGGCCTACACGATCCGCGATTGCGCGGAAGGCGGCCAGCAGGTGCTCCTGCCTTCGCGCCTCGCCCCCTTCCGCCGCGCCCCGCGCGTACGCGGCGGCGATCGGCTCCAGGCAGCTACGGTCGCCGATGCGCGCCACCGCCGACAGCATCTCGGCGGGCGTGCGGCCTCCTTCGCGCTCGATCGTTTCCCGGAGGTCGTACAGGGCCACGGTGCTGCCGTGCGCGGCAATCGCCAGGTGGGCGGCGGCGCGGGCGGTCATCCACGCCGCGCGGGCCGTCTCGTGTGCGGCCGCTTCGTGCTGCCGCAGCGTCTCAATCAGGCGGTGCAGTATTGGGAGGGGAGTGGCGACGCCGGCCGCAGCCAGCCAGCGGCACAGTAGGTCGGGGTCGGGCAGCACACCCTCCGAGGCAGCCGCGAGGGCGGCGGCCGGCTCGGGATCGCCGGCCGCGCCCCCCCTCTCGGGCTCGCCGGCTGCGGCGCGCACCATGGGGTCGGGGTCCTTGAGCAGCCGCATCCAGAGCGGCGCCGTGACGCTGGCCGGCACCCCCCGCAGCGCCTCGATCGCGGCCAGCCGGGCGCGAACCGGGTTGGCCGTCTCGAGCGTCTGCTGCGCCAGGCGGTCGAGCACT
>JARKSS010000346.1 GCA_029974175.1 Vicinamibacterales bacterium | reverse complement strand
GCTCGAGCTGCTCGTGGGACGCCCGGTCCCGCCCGACCTGCTGCCGGGCAGCCTTGCCGATGTCGCTCCCCTGCAGCCGGTCGCCGCCGGCATCTCGTCGGAGGTCCTGCTTCGGCGTCCCGACGTCATGGCCGCCGAGTACCAGCTGAAAGGCCTGAACGCCTCGATCGGCGCGGCGCGGGCGGCGCTCTTTCCGAGGATCTCGTTGACGGCTGCGGCCGGTCTCGTGAGTTCCGACCTCGCCGACCTGTTCAAGGGATCGTCAGGGGCCTGGTCGTTCGCGCCGCAGCTCACCGCGCCGATCTTCAACGCGGGGGCGCTGAAGTCGAACGTCGAGGCGACACGCCTCGCGCGCGACGCGGCGGTCGCGCAGTACGAAAAGGCGATCCAGTCGGCGTTCCGCGAGGCGAGCGACGCACTGGTGCTGCGCACGTCGCTCGTCGAGCAGCGCGACGCCGAGGCGGCTCTCGTCAAGGCGCTCGAGGACACCTACAAGCTGTCGGAGGCGCGCTACAAGGCGGGCATCGACGGCTACCTGGGCGTCCTCGTCGCGCAGCGGGCTCTGTTCTCCGCGCAGCAGGCGCTCGTCGGCACCCGCCTGGCCGAGCAGCAGAACCTCGTGAACCTCTACAAGGTGCTCGGGGGCGGCGTGTCGTAAGTGGGCCCGGTGCCGCCCATGAAAGGCGGGGCGGGCTGGTGATACAGTAGCGCCGCACGGAGGCGCTCATGCCACTGATGACGAGACGCGAGGTGATGACCCTGGGGGGAGCGGCCGCGGTCGTGGCGGCGCGCGGGTTCAACCTGCAGGCGGCGGGTTCGGTCCGGGCGCTCGGCATCCAGCTGTACACCGTCGCAGCCGATTTCGAGAAGGACGTGCCCGGAACGCTGCGGGCGCTTTCGAAGATCGGTTACAGGTTCGTCGAGTCGGCCGGCTTCGCCAAGCTCTCGGCCCGCGAGTTCCGCGAGGCGCTGGACGAGGCCGGCCTCTCGTGTCCGAGCTGCCATCTGGCCTTCT
>JARKSS010000342.1 GCA_029974175.1 Vicinamibacterales bacterium | reverse complement strand
CCTCGAGGCCGCGTCGGCGCGGGCGCCGGGGCCGCGGCTGACGCGCTTGACCCAGAGGACGGGGCGGCTGCGGCCGTCCACCGTGACGTTGAAGTCGGATGGCCCCAGGCCCTCGACGAGGCGTCCGTCGCGATCGATCACGAGCGCCTCGACGGCCGTGGTGCCGGGCGGCGCCTGCTGCGCGCCGGCAGGCCGTTCGCCTGGCGTGGCGGCAAGCGAGGTCAGCGCGAGGAACGCAACGATCCACCGGAGGCGGGCGGCCTGCACGTGAGAGAGTCTGCCACGGATCGGGGCCGTACCTGAAGCGCAGGCCGCGCTACCGCTTGGTTGCCGCCGATGCGATCGCCTCGGCCGCCTTCTCGGCCAGCGGCGTGAGGATGTCCTCGCCGTCGCTCTGGGCCTTGGCCTTGAGGGTCACCGGCCTTGCCGTCGCCGCCGCGTCGAGCGTCGAGAACCTGTAGTCGAGGCGCATCTCGTCCTTTGCCCTGGTCGAAGACGCGACCGTTGAGACGGCCTGCGCGCCCGCGATGACGGCGCCGCGCGCCATCACGCCCGAGGCGCTCGTGGTCCCCGGAACGTACCACGCCGCCGTGCCCGCGGCCTGGCCGAGTGCCCGGCCCAGGGCGCCCCCGCCGCTTCTCTTGCGCGTGAGCGTGGCGGTCAGGATGTTGTCGCAGCCCTTCTGGCGAGCCTCTTCGACCGCCTGCGACAGCAGCCGGGCTTCGAGCGGGATCGTCCTGAGAGAAGGGCCTGTCAGATAGCTCGTCAGCAGCTCGCGCAGCGCGCCGCTCACATCGCCCGCGCTGCCGTCGACGCCCTGCACGCTCGGCAGCACGATCGCAATACAGGAAGGTGTCGGCACGGCCGACACCTCGACGGCAGGATCGGCCTGCGCCGCGGAGATTGCCGGCAGCGCCAGGACGAACGTCACCGCAGAAACCAGGCACTTCGAACGAACGGCCGGGCGCCGTTCGGAGTTGGCTGTCATGGGGCGCCTCCAGTTGGCGGGTCGGACGCCGGGCGCCCGCTGCAAGACCAGCGCCGGAAGTCGCAGTGGCACGGGCGTTCCGCTCGTGAACCTGCGCTAAGCTAGAGCCCGTTTCCGTCCCGAGGAGGCGTGCGTGCCCTGGATTCAGAAATCGTTTGCATTGTCGCCGCGGCCCCGCGGCTTCCACCTCGTCACCGACGAGGTCGCCCGGCAGCTTCCCGAGCTGCGCACGATCGAGCGGGGCCTGCTTCATCTCTTCATCCAGCACACCTCGGCCTCGCTCTCGATCGGCGAGAACGCCGACCCGAGCGTCCGCGCCGATTTCGAATCGCACTTCGACGTGCTGGCTCCCGAGAACGCACGCCACTACACCCACGATGCCGAGGGGCCCGACGACATGCCGGCGCACCTCAAGTCGGCGCTGCTCGGCTGCAGCGTCACGATCCCGATCACGGCGGGCCGCCTGAACCTCGGCACCTGGCAGGGCATCTACCTCGGCGAGCACCGCGACCGCGGCGGTTCGCGCCGCGTGGTGGCGACGGTGATGGGGGAGTAGGACGCAGGGTGAGCACGTGCACTCCTCGTCGATCGTGGAGTTGCCCGACGGCCGGTTGTTCACGGTGTACTACCGCGGCAGCGGTGAACGAAGCGCCGACGATGTGCGCCTGGAGGGGGCGGTGCTGGCGCGCGGCGGCCGTGAGTGGAGCAGCCCGTTCCCGGTTGCCGACACCCCGGGTTTCCCCGACTGCAACCCGGTCACCTTCCTCGACGGCCTGGGGCGCCTCGTGGTCGCGTGGCCCGTGATCGTGCTCAAGCACGTCGTCTTCGATCGGAGCTGGGTGGAAGAGGGGGCGGCGAGCGGCGGTAGCGACGGAGGATAGCGATCTACACGCCCAGCGCCCCGGCGATCTCTTCCTGCAGCCGGGCCAGGCGCTGTTCCACCAGCGCCCGCTCGCGCGCGCGGAATCGGTGGAACGGCTCGGCCATGAAGTCGTCGCAGATGCCGAGGCAGGCGAGCGCGCACTTGATCCCCTTGATCACCGCCGAGGAATGCCGGCCGATGCGGTAGAGCGACTCGCTCACCCGCATCACCTGGGCCTGCAGCCGTCGTGCGCGCGCCATGTCGCCGGCGCGGCAGGCTTCGTACACGCCCACGTACAGCGCGGGGAACAGGTTGGCCCCTCCATTCACGCCGCCGTGGCCTCCCGCCTCGAGCGCTTCGAGCAGCCGCTCCTCGGGCCCGACGAGCAGCGACCAGTCGGGGCGCTGCGCAAGCAGCGCCGCCACGTCGCGGAAGTAGGTCATGTCGCCCGAGCTGTCCTTGAGGCCGGCGATCCGCGAGTCGTCCATCGCGTAGCGGACGGTCTCGATCTCGAACGAGACCTTGGCGAGCGACGGCATGTTGTAGAGGAAAAGCGGCAGCGGCAGCTCGCGCACGAGGTGGCGGAGGTACTCGCGCAGCTCGGGCTGGCCGCCCGGCAGGTAGTACGGCGGAGCCGCCACGAGGGCGTCGGCCCCCGCGTCGGCCGCGAAGCGGGCCAGGGCCAGCGATTCGACGAACGCGGTGTCGGTGATGCCGACGAGCACCGGCACGCGGCCTCGCACCTGCCGGCACGTGCGCTCCACCAGCTCGCGGCGCAGGCGGTAACCGAGGCTCGGACCCTCGCCGGTGGTGCCGAGGACGAACAGGCCGCTCACGCCGCCGTCCAGGACATGCTCGATCAGCCGTTCGAGGCCGGGCACGTCCAGCTCGTCGCGGCCGCGCATCGGCGTGATCATCGGCGGGATGATGCCGGTCAGGGGTTCAGGGATCACGCGTCAACGGCCCTCGCAGGGTGGGCAGCCGTTGTCGAGGACGATCTTCCAGGCGCCGTCGGCCTCGCGTCTCCACACCGAGTTGAACGTGCCGACCCGTCTGCCCGACGGGTCGCGTACCGGACCCGAGCTGAGGGCCAGCGTCCCGGACTCGATTACCTCGACACGCTCCGGCTCCCAGGAGAACGGCGCCTGCGATCCCTCGAACAGCCGCTTCCAGCCCTCGGCAACGGCCGCCTTCCCGCGGAACGCCTGCTTCTGGCCGACGAAGACCGCTTCGTCTGCCAGGAACGTGACGAAGGCGGCGTGATCCCGGTCGGCCATGGTCCTGGCAAACGCCCGCTCGCGGTCGCGGACTTCCTCTGTCAGCCTGGCGATGTCGGCCGGCGCCGTCGGCTGCTGCCCGTGGACGCCGGCAACCATGGTGGCGAGGAGAACGAGGATTGGGGCCCTCTTGGGCATCGCGCCTCCGGTTGCATTCTACCGCCTGCCGCCCGCGCTGATGAGGATCGGAGTCGGGCCTACGTGGGCCGGCCGCAACGTCACCCCTGGGAGGGACGCGTGCGCGCCTGCTCGATCGCGGTATCCTGAGCGCAGGCCCACTCGTCCGGAGAACAGGAGAGCCTGCCAATGGCCGAGAACAGGACGCGCCCAACCGGCCAGAGCGTTGCCGCGTTCCTCCGGTCGGTGCCCGATGCCGAGCGCCGCTCCGACTGCCGCACCCTGGTCGCGATGATGAAGGAGCTGACCGGTGCCGACGGCCGCATGTGGGGTCCCGCCATCGTCGGCTTCGGCGACTACCACTACAAGTACGCGAGCGGCAGGGAAGGGGACTGGTTCCTGGTGGGGTTCTCGCCGCGCAAGACCGACCTGAGCATCTACGTGATGGCAGGCCTCGACGGCTACGCGCCGCACCTCGCCCGGCTCGGGAAGCACAAGACCGGCAAGTCG
>JARKSS010000333.1 GCA_029974175.1 Vicinamibacterales bacterium | reverse complement strand
GGGCGGACAGGCCGCGCAGCAGGCGGCCGCCTTCCTGCAGCGTCTGGGCAATTGAACACCGACGAGGGAGACATGTCATGATGGGTTATCTGCTCGATGGCGGCTGGATGATGCTGCCGCTGCTGCTGTGCTCGGTCGGCCTCCTGGCCGTCGTGATCGACCGCGGACGCGCCTTCCGCGCGGCCGCCATCGTCTGCGTGCCCTCCGAGGCAACCCGTCGCGACGTGGCGCGCCTGTTTCCCGCCGCTTGCGGCAAGCTGACCGTCGTCCGCCCCGGCGTGACGTGGGCCCGTTCTGTCCCCCTACGGTCGGCCGATCGATCGGCGGCGCCAGCGGCAGTGGGACGGGGACAGTGGGGATGCCCGCGGTCCGCTCTCCCACCTCGATTCCTGCTGCAGGTCGGCAGCAACAGGCCGCACAAGGGACTCGACGTGCTGCTGCGCGCCTGGGCGCTGGCGCTCGAGGAGGCCCCAGACCAGACCGCGGGAATCACGCTGGTCATGGCCGGGCCGCGCGACCCCCGCTACCCCGAGCCGGCCCGCTCGATCGAGCGTCTGGGCCTTTCCGGGCGGGTCGCCGATCTGGGGCCCGTCGGCGACCACCAGCTCGACGAGCTGTACGCCTCCGCGACGGTGTTCGTCTGCCCTTCCCTGCGCGAGGGATTCGGCCTGCCGCTTGCCGAGGCGATGGCCCGCGGACGCCCGTGCGTGTGCAGCGATACGCCAGCGTTGGTCGAGACGGCCGGCGGCGCGGCCGCGCTCTTCCCCGCCGGCGACGCCGAGACCTTGTCGGCCACTATCCTCATGCTGCTCTCCGACCAGGACGGAGCCCGGCGGCTCGGCAGCCTGGCATTGGCCCGCGCCGCCTGCTTCGACTGGGATGTCGCGGCCCGGGAGATGGCGGGGATCTATGAGAGAGCAGCACAGGGCTGAAGCCCCGTGGTTGCCGCTGATTCCCGGCTACCCCGGTGTCCGCTGCCCGCTTCGGTTGATATGATCTCGGCGTCGATGCGCATCGTTCACGTCTACAAGCACTACTACCCGGTCATTGGCGGGATCGAGAACCACGTCCGCGCGCTGGCCGAGGAGCAGGCGCGCCGCGGATACGAGGTCACCGTGATGGCCGCAAGCCCGGGGCACGGCGGCGGCAAACAGGTGATCGACGGCGTCCGCCTGGTGCTTCTGCCGCGCATCGCCACCCTGTGCTCCACACCGATCTGCCCCACCCTTCCCTTTCGCCTGCGCCGCGAGCGCCCCGACCTGATTCACCTGCACTTTCCGTATCCACCCGGCGAGTTGTCGCGCCTGGTGCACGGCCGCGACACGCCGACCGTGATCACGTACCACTGCGACGTCGTCCGGCAGCGCCGGCTGCTCCGGCTCTACGAGCCGCTGCTGCGACGCGTGCTGGAGCGCGCCGATCGGGTGGTGGTGACCAGCCCGCCCTACCTGGACACCTCGCGCTACCTGCCTTCAGTCAGGGCCAAGTGCACGGTCGTACCGCTGGGCATCGACGTCGAGCGGTTCGCCGACGACGGCGGTGCGAGCCGGCGCCGCCTGCGCCGCGGCTGGGGCATTGCCGAGGAGGCCTTCGTCGTCGGGTTCGTCGGCCGGATGCGGTACTACAAGGGCCTCGATCACCTCGTCAAGGCCATCACGCAGGTGCCAGCCGCCCGGCTGCTGCTCGTCGGGGACGGGCCACTGAGGCAGCAGCTGCAGCGCTTGTCACGGGCCCTCGGCGTTTCCGAGCGGGTGACCTTCGCGGGGCAGATCAGCGACCAGGTCCTGCCGGGCTGCTACCGGGCGGCCGACCTGTTCGTACTGCCCTCGACCAGCCGGGCCGAGGCGTTCGGCACGTCGATGGTGGAGGCGATGGCGGCGGGGCTGCCGGTCATCAGCACGGAACTGGCCAGCGGCACGTCGTGGGTGAACGAGTCGGGAACCACGGGGCTGGTGGTCCCGCCCTCCGACCCGCCGAGGCTCGCCGAGGCCATCAACTGCCTTCGCGAGGATCCCGTCCTTCGCTCGCGGATGGGGGCGGCGGCCCGGCGGCGCGCGTCGTCGCTGTTCCGGCTCTCGTCGATGGTTGACGCCCTCGATGCCGTCTACCGGTCGGCGGCGGCCTTGCGTGCGGTGTAGAGCGTCACAGCGCCGAGTGCCAGGCTCGCGGTCTCGACCTGGTCGAACCCGCATTGCCGAAGGAGCGAGGCCATGGCGGACGGCGCGATGAACGATCCCACCGAGGCGGGCAGGTAGCTGTAGGCGCTGAGGTGCCCTGAGACGAGCCGGCCGATTCGCGGAAGCACGTGCCGGAAGTAGGGCAGGTAGACGGCGCGCACGACGGGCGAGGCGGGGATGCTGAATTCGAGGATCGCGGCACGCCCGCCGGGCCTGAGCACGCGGGACATCTCGGCAAGCGCCCGCTCGGGACGCTCGACGTTCCGGATCCCGAAGGCGACGGTGACGGCATCGGCGGTGGCGGAACCAACCGGCAGGCACGTGGCGTCGCCGCGGACCAGGACAACGCCGCGGTGATGCCGCACCTTGGCGGCCCCGAGCCGAAGCATCTCGGCCGCAAAGTCAACGCCGACGATGCGGCCCGCTCCGCCCGCGGCGGCGGCCAGGACGAGGTCGGCGGTTCCCGTGCACACGTCAACCACCGTCTCTCCGCCCTGCAGCCCGAGCGAGCGGATCGCGCGCCGGCGCCAGCCGCGATCCAGCCCCACGCTGAGCAGGTGATTGAGCAGGTCGTAGCGCGCGGCGATGGCGTCGAACATGCCCGCGACGCGCTCGGGGCGTTTGTCGATCACGGCATCCTGCGGGTCAGTTGCCCTGCGACATCCGGTCCACGATCTGTTGGGCCAGCACGATGGCGCGGCGCCCGTCCGCGCCGCTGACGAGCGGCGGGCGGCCGCGCCGCACCGCGTGGACGAAATCGGAGAGTTCGCGGCGCAGCGGCTCCTCGTGCTGCACCTCGAGCCTGCCTCCCTCGATGGCCGGCCGCCCGTCGCCCCGGACGAGGCGGTACATCTCCACCTCCTGCGCGGCGTAGTCAATCGAGAGGTACGCCTCGGGCTGGAAGAACCGGATCTTGCGCACACGCTCGCGGCTGATCCGGCTGGCGGTGATGTTGGCGATGCAGCCGTTCTGGAACCGCAGCCTCGCGTTGGCGATGTCCACGCGGCCGGTGAGGACCGGCACCCCGACGGCCTCGACCGCGGCCACCTCGGAGGAGACGAGCGAGAGCACGATGTCGAGGTCGTGGATCATCAGGTCGAACACGACGTCGATGTCGAGACTTCGCTCGGGAAAGGTCCCAAGCCGGTGCACCTCGACGAAGCGGGGTCCGGCCAAGTGGGTTGCGGCAAGGGCAACCGCGGGGTTGTGGCGCTCGGTGTGCCCGACGGCCAGGATCGTCCCCGAGCGGGCGGCGGCGTCGATCATCCGGTCGGCCTCCGCGACGTCCCGCGCCAGCGGCTTCTCCACGAGCACGGGGATTCCGCGCTCGAGAAACGGCATCGCCACCTGCAGGTGGGCCTCGGTCGGTACCGCAATCGAGACCGCATCCACCTGGTCGAGCAGGTCGGCGGCCCGCTCGAAGGCGCGCGTGCCGCAGGAGGCCGCGATCTCGCGGGCGCGATCGGGCTTGGCGTCCACCACGCCGACCAGCGCGGCCCCCTCGAGTGACCCGAGGATGCGCGCGTGATGACGGCCGAGGTGCCCCACGCCGATGGCCGCCACGCGCAGGACGCGGCGCCCGGTCATCGCGGCCGCCCCACCACCGCGATGCCGGCCTCGGCGGCGGCCGCCGCCAGGGCCTCGCGGTCGAACATCAGGGTCTTTCCCGCGTCCACTGACAACACCGAGGCACCCGCCGCCCGCATCGCCTTGATGGTGGCCAGGCCCACCACCGGCACGTCGAACCGCATGTCCTGGTTTGGCTTGGCGACCTTCACCACGACCACCCCCGGGCCCGCCAGGCGTCCGGCGCGCGCGATCACGGCGTCGGTGCCCTCCATGGCCTCGACGGCGACCACGGCGGCGGCCTTGACGGCAATCGTCTGCCCGATGTCGAGACCCGCGATCGCGTCGGCCATCCGGTAGCCGAACTCGAGGTCGGCGCGCTCCTCGGCGCTCGGCTGGCGCCCGGCCACGTGGCCCGCCGGCGCGAGCAGCGGCTTGAGAAAGGTAGTCGAGTCGAGCAGTTCGATGCCGTGCTCCCGGAGGATCTCGGCCACCGCGGAGATCAGGGCGTCGGTGTTCTTCGACCGGAGGCGCAGCAGCGCGGAGAGCAGCAGGCGATCGGGCACGATGCCCGAGAAGATCTTGACGTGCTTGACCTGGCCGGCCATCAGCGCGTGCGTGACACCGGCGGCGCGGAACGTCTCGATGCAGGCACCCAGCTGCCCGAGCGACAGCCAGACGATCGGGGCGCGGGGTTCCGCGGCGGCAGCCGCCTCGAGGTCGGGCGAGGCCTCCTCGCGCACGGCGACGATGGTCACCTGGTGGCCGAGGCGGCGGGCGGCGTCGAGAACGAGGAACGGGAAGCGTCCGTTGCCTGCGATCAGGCCGATGTGCATGTCGGGCTACTCGTCGGAGACCTCGCTGTCGGCGCGGCGCGTCGGCCGGCGCAGCAGGACGCCGCGGTGCGAGCTGCCGCGGATGAACTCGACGAGGTACGCAACCTCGGGGCACTGGAGCGACGGGTCGGCCTCGATCCGGCTCACGGCGCGGCTCGTGTTGAGCTTCAGCAGGAGGCGGTAGGCGCGCTTGAGCTTCCCGATGGTCTCGTGCGTGAAGCCGCGGCGCAAGAGCCCGACGGTGTTCAGGCCGTAGACCCGGGCCCGGTTGCCGACCGTCTTGACGAAGGGCAGGGCGTCCTTGGTCACGGCGGTGTGGGCGCCGATGAACGCGTGGCGGCCGACCCGGCAGAACTGGTGGACCCCGGAAAGGGCGCTGATGATGGCGAAGTCCTCGACGTGCACGTGGCCGCCGAGCGTCGCGTTGTTCGCGAAGATGATCCCGCTGCCGACCTGGCAGTCGTGGGCCACGTGCGTGTAGGCCATCAGCAGGTTGTCGTCGCCGATCCGCGTCTCGCCTCCGCCGCCCGCCGTCCCCCGGTGGATGGTCACGAACTCGCGGATGCTGTTGCGGTGCCCGATCACGACGCGCGTGTCTTCGCCGGCGTACTTCAGGTCCTGGGGCGCCAGGCCGATCGACACGAAGGCGGCGAGCCGGTTCCCGTCGCCGATCTCGGTCCAGCCGTCGATCACCGAGGAGGGCCCGATACGACAGTCCCTCCCGATGACGACCCGCGGCCCGATCGTGACGTGCGGCCCGATGACGGTGCCGCGCCCGATGCGGGCCTCGGGGTGGACGACCGCGGTCGGGTGGATCGACACGTCATCCTGGACGACCGCCAGGAGGAGATCGGCCTCCACCACGAGCTGGTCGGCCACGAACGCCTCGCCGTGCACGCGGGTGAGGGTGCCGCGCCCCCCGCAGCGGCTGACTTCGATGCGCACCCGGTCGCCGGGCACAACCTGGCGGCGGAACTTCGCGGCGTTGACGCCGCGGAGGACGACGCGCGCGGTGGGCAGGCGCTCGTCGCCGTGCAGCAACAGCAGGGCGGACGCCTGCGCCATCGCCTCGATCATCAGGACCCCGGGCAGCACGGGGGCGCCCGGGAAGTGGCCCTGGAAGAACTGCTCGTTGACCGTGACGTTCTTGGCGGTGACGACGCGCTCGCCGGGGACGTGTTCGAGGACCGCATCGATCAGGCGCGACGGGTAGCGGTAGCGCAGGCGGTCGAGCAGCACGGGGATGGTAGTGGGTCGCACGCGTTCAGCCCAGGGAAGAGGAGAGAGAGGCGGGAGCCCCGGGGGTGCTCCCGCCGGATCGCGCGCAGTCGGCTACGGCTGCTTGGGGGGAGCGCCGGACGGCTTGGCGCCGGCCGCGGCGGCCGCGTCGAAGCGCTTGATGATCTCGGCGGTCAGGTCGAGACCGGGGTCGGCCCAGATGATCCCGGCGTCGGCCCGGCTCAGCAGCAGGTGCAGTCCGCGCTCCTGCGAGACCTGCTGGATGACCGGCCCCAGCTTGCGCTGGAACTCCAGGTTGAGTTCCTGCGACAGCTCGTTCAGCTCGGCGTCGGCATCCTGCTGCGCGCGCTGGATCTCGATGGTCAGCCGGTCGACCTCCTTCTGCGCCTGCGCACGAGCCTGCTCGCTCATCAGGTTGCCGCCCTGCACCTTCTGCTGCGCCGCCTCGAGCTGCTTGTTCTTCGCCTGGAGTTCCTGCAGCTTCTTCTCGCGAAGCGCCTGGACCTTGGCGTTGGCCGCCTTCCCCTCGGCCGAATCGGCAGCGACCTGCTGGATGTTCATGTAGGCGATCTTGGCGCCCTCGGGGAAGGGCCGCACCTCAGGCTGGGCGGCGGGAGCCTGCGGGGCTGGGGCCGCCTGGGCAGCAGCCAGGGTCGGAAACGCGGCCAGGGCGAAGCTGACGGCGGCAACGGCAAGGCGTCTCATACGGAACAGTCCCTTTCTTTCTGTCTCTCTGTCGTCTCTTCGAACGAACGTGTGACGGCTCGGCGCCCGCGGGCCCGGCGCGATCAGAACGTCGAGCCGACCGCGAACTTGAACGAGAACGCCTTCTGGGGCTGGAGGTTGTTGTCCAGCACCCCGTCGCGCTGGGGGTTGTACGCGAAGATGAGGCGGAACGGCACGTTGAGCACCGGCATGAAGAACCGGACCTCGGCGCCGGTTGACGTCTTGAACTCGTTCAGCGAGAACTTCTGCCCGACGTCGAGCGCCTGCCCCGCGTCGTAGAACATCACCAGGCGCACTGGGCCGGCGATGGTGATCAGGTACTCCGCGTTGAGCAGGAGGCTCTTGTTCCCGCCGATGACCAGGCCGTTCTGCAGCTTGGGGCCGATCGTCCGGATGTCGAAGCCGCGCACGCTGTACTCGCCGCCGAGGTACAGCCGTTCGAACACCGGCAGCGTCTTGTTCCCCTTGATCTGGGTGATGTACTCCGCCTGGGCGCGCAGGCCGATTGACGTCCGCCGGGTGTGCGGGATGTACCACACCCCTTCGACGCGCGGCTTGTAGAAGTTGGTGTCGCCGCCCAGGCCGGCCAAGTCAACCGACACAGTATAGCGTGTCCCGCTCTTGGGGAAAATCGGATCATCAACCGTGTTGTGCACCAGGCTCGGGACGATCTTACTGACCGTCCGGGAGTTGTTGTCCTCGCCGATCAGGAGGTAGTCGGCGAGGTACGGGTTGGCGGCGATGTACTCCGGCGTGGTGAAGATCGGGTTGATGTCCTTCACCCGGACGTTCTCGTAGCTGTACTGGAAGTACATCCGGGTGAAGTCGCGCACCGGGAAGCCGAAGAGGATGTTCCCCCCGTACGAGGACTGCGTGAACTGCGAGATGTAGCGCAGCTCGCGCTTGAAGACGTCGATCCCCCCCGTGATGGCCCGGTCGAAGAGGTACGGCTCGGTGAAGGCGAGCTGGTAGTTCTGCGCGCGCGAGCCGGCCTGCAGCGAGAGCGTCAGCGTCTCGCCGCGGCCCATGAAGTTCGCCGTCTGGAAGGCGAGCTGCCCGAAGAACCCCTCCCACTGCGAGACGCCGGCGCCGAAGGTGATCTGGTTGCGGTTCTGCTCCTCGAACTTCAGCGTGACGTCCACCTGGTTGTCGACGCCCGGCGTCTTGTCCACCTTGACGTCGTCGCCCCCCTCGAGCGCCTTGAAGTACCCCAGCTGGTTGATCCGCTTGATCGAGTACTTCAGCGCCTCGGTGTTGAACACGCCGTTCTCGTACAGGCGCATCTCGCGGCGGACGACGTTGTCGCGGGTGGTCGTGTTGCCGACGAAGGTGATGCGGTTGACGAAGTACTGCTTCCCTTCCTGCAGCCGCATCGTCACGTCCACCAGCGGCTCGCCGGTCGGGGCCCGCACCGGCTTGGGACCCGTGGCGGCCGCCTCACCCTCCGCCGCCGGCTGCCCGCCCCCGGCAGGCGGCTCGCCCGCGGCCGCCTGTTCGCCCTCGGCCGGCTTCTCCCCCTCGGCCGCCGGTCCGTTCTCGGCCGCCCCCTCGGCCTGCGCCCGGGCGGCCTCGTCGCGCGGCTGCAGGTCGGGGTAGCCGGTGAACTCGAAGTACCCCGCCGAGCCGTAAACCTCGCGCGCCTTCTCGAGCCCCTTGCGGATCGCCTTGTCGCTGTAGAAGTCACCGGGGCGCAGCTTGAAGAGGGCGCGGAGCGCTTCGGGTTTCACCACCGTGTTCCCGTCGAAGGTGACGTCGCCGACCTTGTAGCGCTCCCCCTCCCAGACCGGGATGCGGAGGCTGACGTACCGGGTGCGGCGGTCCTTCGAGTCCTCGAGGACGCGCAGCTCGGGCTCGCCGACGCGCACGGTGATGTAGCCGCGGTCGCGGTAGAAGCCGACCACGTTCTCGGCGTCCTCCTCGTACTTCGCCTCCTGGTAGGTGCCCCGCCCCGTGAGAAACGACAGGAACCACTCCGACTTGTTGCTCTTCAGCTCGCGCGCGAGGCGCCAGTCGGGAATGGCCTCGTTGCCGACGAACTCGACGTCGCGGATCCGGACCTGCGGCCCCTCTTCGATGTGGAAGGTGAGGTTCACCAGCTTGGGACCGCCGCCAATCGGCTTGACTTCGGGCGTCACGGTGGCGAACTGGTAGCCCTTCTCGGCGAGCATCTCGCGGATGGTGGACGAGACGCGCTTGATCAGCCCCTGGTCGAGGAAGGAGTCGAGGCGGATGACCGAATTGCTCTCCTTCAGCTTCTCGTCGATCTTGGTCTGCTCGAGCTTCTTCGAGCCGATGTACTCGACCATCTTCACCCGCTGGCGCTCTTCCATGTTGTAGGCGACCAGCTTGCCGATCACGCCGTTGGGGAACTGGTAGTCGGTCACCTCGATCGACAGGTTGTCGAGGAAGTTGGTGCCCCACAGGCGCTTGAAGTCGGCG